>JAQGOT010000573.1 GCA_028293465.1 Pedosphaera sp.
GAGGCCGGCCAAGGTCATTTTTCCGATTGATTTTATCATAATAATTTTTGTTATCCTTCGATTCCGTTGGATACTGCTATCAAATTACGTTGAGCGGCAAGCCATTTTTGATGGAAAATTAGCCCGGCTTGGTGAATTTGAGTGCAAAACCACTCATTTTGCGCGAAATTCACGCCGAAAGTCCCCATTGGAACAGCCCGGACCATTCCAATTTCATTTTTTTCTCTATTTGGGGGCTTAAGGCGGACTTTCAAGGAGGACCTCGCCACTACCAAGTTCCGTCCACGAGCAAGGCGGTTGCCCTTTTCGCCATATCATCTGCGAGTACTGGGAGTGCCTGGCGTTCAGCACTCGGGAGATCGTTTCCTGCGCGCAACGCGACCCGACCCGAGACCGGACGGTCAAAAATGACCCGCCCGGTGGAGCGCTCGCGTGCGGTGATCTGCACGGTCATCGTAATTTCATAATCCAGCACGGTGATGACATCAGTCGGCACGTAGCTCAATTCTGAACGCCGATAGGAAACAATCGATCCCGTCAAGACGATGTCCCCGTCATCATGGGTATCAATGCGGTACGTGCCATCCTGTTGCAGATTCTTGCGGAGCGAACTCGTGACGTAATCGCTGAGGCGCGGTTCCAAGGTCTTGTTGACGAAGGGATTGATCTGCACTGAACGAGCGCCAGCCGCTTGTCCATTGGTTGGGCCAAGCCGATAGCCAGCGCAACCTGCGAGTAGTGTCGCAAGAATGAAAACAAAAGCAAAGGAGAGTCGTCGCACTTTATTGGTTGGAGTTCTCCTTGCGCTTCTTGAGTTCGGTAATCCGTTCCAACGAAGTAGCCGCATAAGGAGAGTTGGGATC
This sequence comes from Pedosphaera sp., assembly GCA_028293465.1. Taxonomy (GTDB): domain Bacteria; phylum Verrucomicrobiota; class Verrucomicrobiia; order Limisphaerales; family Pedosphaeraceae; genus JAQGOT01. The sequence goes on from JAQGOT010000573.1 coordinate 864, forward strand.
TTGAAGGAGAACTTCGTTATAATAAATAAGGGCACCGCGCCAGTGTCCGCTTTTCTAGTAGAAGCGCGCGATTTCAAAGTTGCCGCGAGCTTGTTCGCTTCTTAGCGAGGCGATGATTTTCTCCCCATCCTTTACCCGTGCGTCATCCGGATAGAGGGTCATAAAATCGGTGAAGGTTGCGATGGCCTGGCCGGCGGTGTTCTGATCGTACTCCGCGGTGCGCGCCTGTTTCTCGTAGGCCAATCCAGCCCGGTACATGGCATCCGCTGCGACTTTGGGCCGGTCATGATAGCGGTCTGCGGCGCGCTCATAGGCCTTGGCGGCCTGAATATAGGGCTCGTTGTTATTCAAAAAGCGGGTTTGCTTTTCACGCGCCGCACCGATGTTCATCTGTGCCAGTGGGGCGATGTCGCTATAGGGTCCATTTTTGACCACCTTCTCGTACATCTCCACGGTCTTGTCCATGGACGCGAAAAATGGAATGAGGCCCCAGAGCTTGAACCATTGGCCGCCCATGAAACGGTTGCAGATGGCGAATTGGCGTCCAACAATTTCCTGATAGTTCTCCACCTTGGGGTATTTTTCGAGGAGCTTTTGGTATTCTTTGAAGGCATTCTCGTCCTGGCCTTCCTGCTCATAACACCGCGCCAGCAGATATTCCCCGTGCGGAGCAAAGTCTGAAAGCGGCCAGTTTTTCACCAAATGACGCGCCGCCTTTGCGGCAAGACTATAATCCTGCTTGTCAAAGGCGGTTTGCGCGACTTCCAATTGATCCTTGGCCCGGCTCCGTTGCCATTTTCCATTTCCCCCCACGGATTCATACGTCCAGCCTTCGCCCGCTCGATAGATGAGCGGCGCGGGCGAACGGAACGGAAAGGCGACCACGCCGATCACGATCAGCAAAGGACAGAGTAACCAGCGTTTCATGGTTCAACGGTAACGAGCGGGCATTTCCAAGTCAAGAACCGCAGACAGCTTTGGAGCCCCGGTTGCGGGGAATGGTGGACTGCATGGAGGGGAATTGCGCAGCCCCTGCCTGGCAACCTGCCGGCGCTCGGAAGGCCAGGCACAGCTTCAGGCCCGGTAAACGATCAACACACCGTAATCAGTCACGAGCTTTTGGGTGGCGACATCAATATGGCTGTAGGAAATGGTCGTGAGGCTGACCATATTTTGTTCGCCGATCTTGCCGAGAAAATTGGTGACAGTTTCATCGAACCGATCGTGGCCTACCTCGACGCAATCCACATGCCGGATGCATTTGACCCGCAGTTGCCGGTCACTCTCCCTGGCCGCGACTTCCAAGGGCACCAGCGGCTTGGAGATTAGCTTTTCAGAGGGTTCATTATGCACCGGCACCTTCAAGTGCATCTTGACCTTCGCGGCGGCGGAACTGTTGATGGTGCCGCCATGTTGACCCTCAGGAGCCCACGTTGTGGCCTTGGGTGGTTCAGTTGATTCCTGGACGGCGGGATCAAGGACGGGGCGCGCGCCGTCCGATTCAGGAATGCGAATGGATTCGCCGCAGGAAGGACAATCGATGTCTGCTCCGGCGCCCGACGCATCCACTTCGAGCTGTTGTTTGCACTTGGGACACTTAAAAATCAAATCCATAAGGTGTCTGGGTTGCTGTGATTGGAGCCGGTTGGCAAATTAAATCTTTGCAAAGCAACTGACCAGCAAAAAATGTGGGCGTTCGCGGCGTCGCGGCGTCCCCCTGGTCGCAGGCTTCCGGCTCACCTGCCCCCCTGGCGAACCTGCTCAAGTTGTTGATCGAGCCGTTTGGCGGAGATGGGGATCGCGGTGCCGAGTTCCTGCGCGAAGAGGGAGACTTTAAACTCCTCGACCATCCAGCGAAATTGTTGGAGTTGTTGGTTAGCTTCATCGGATTTGGGCGGAGCGGCTTGGAGGTTCCGGAGGGCTTCCTGATACGGCGCAAGCTGGCGCGCGCGTTCCTGGTCCTTGACGGGATTCATGGCCGCGCGTTCAGCGCGGGTGAGCAGGGCTTTCAGATAACGGGGAAGATGCGGGAGTTGCTCGAACGAAATGGTTTCGAGGAACCTTTTGGGCAACAGCGCCGCCAGATCATCTGCCAAAGGATTGACATTGCGAACCGCGCCCGGTTGGGTGCCCAATTGTTTTAAATCCGACAGGGTGCGACGATTGTTGGCAGGTGTGGGCGCCGGTCCGCATCGACGCAGGACGTCCTGGCGCAATTGGAGGATGACCCCAACCCGGTCGATGAGTTGCGAGGCCAGGCCGGGAATGCGGCTGTGAGCTTGGGCAACGGCCGCATTGAATTGTGCCTCGGTCAACGGCAGGGTCGGTTCGCCGTCCAGCACGTAACGCTTGAGATTTTCAAAGGCGCTCGCCTGCAATTCTTCCGTGGAGCAAAGCGTGGTCAGGAGCGCATCGAAACGTGAGAGCGCGCGCAAATCTTTTTGCAGCCAGCCGAGGTCTTTTTGTTGCGCGAGTTCGACGAGGCGTTGGAATCCGCGAACGCTGGCCCGGCGGGCGGCCTCGTTACTGCGAAAAAGGCGCACGCTGACGCTGTCTTCTTCCACCTGCAAGCCGGGCCACGCATAAAGCGGCACGCTGCCGGTTTCGCTCACGGTGAGGCGTTCCGGCAAATCGCCAAAGGTCCAGCCCGTGAGGCCGAA
>JAQGOT010000582.1 GCA_028293465.1 Pedosphaera sp.
CGTGTGCTCTTCCGATCTGCAGCACAGTATACGGTCCTTGTCCCTCAAACCCTGCAAACCATGGGATCGGGACAGAATCATCGCCCCCGAGAATGACCGGTACTGCTCCGGCGGCCAGCGCGGCGCGGGTTGCCTGAGTAATACGGTTTCGATTGCCTTCGGCGTCGTGGGGATTTGTCGCGACGTTCCCGCAATCGACCATGCCGAAATTCTCGCCTTCCGGCCCTAACAGAACAGCATCGAGGTCGAAGTCGTACTGCTGCAACTGACCGGCGAACTTGGCGGAAGCCTCACGCAATGCGGCAGGCGCTTTTGCGGAATGGCTGGGGCTGCTGGGATCGTAGGGAGAACCCTCGGCTGCGCCAAAAACCGCAATGCTGGCATTCTGCAAGTTGGTAAAACTGGCGGCGGGCAAGTTTGCAAATGTTGGGACCGGCTGAGACAAGGGATGCTCGGAAAAGATCACGGTTTCAACGCGCAGTTCCAGCATCGGTTCAGCCGTGGGGACCGCCTCTTCGGCGGGTACACCGTAGCAACTCCTCCATATAAGGAAGCGCATTCAGGAAGAAGGCGGCACCCAGCACGCACGCAATCCATGTCGGAGGCAGGACCCGGGGTTCAGGTCTGAAGTGGGCGGTCTGGGAGCCCAGTCCCAGCAGTGAAAGAAGTTGCGGCCAGTAAAGAATGCCGGCCAGCAGGAAGGCGACAATGGGCAATATCTCCAAGAAACTGTGTACCATCTGCTCAACCGGTGTCACTTTGCGTGTGTGATTGGCGTAAGCTACATCCACATAGGCGACCGCGTGATGCAGTAGGATGCAGATCGCCGCCAGGAGGAAGATTCCGGCATTTATTTGTAAGAACAGGGCCGATACGATCGGAAGCCCGATCAGACAAAATTGTACCAGATGCAAGGCCGACTCCCTCGTCCCGGATGTCTCGGAGATGCGCGAATAACGATGGCAGAAATAGTCTGCCAGCCCTGCCACGATCCATACCGGGATTACGCCGCATAATAAAAATATGCCGGCAGCCTGCGAGACATCGTTCGCGTTGAACACTAAACCGAACTTCGCGTGGGGCTGGCTGTGGGAGACAAGATACCCAGCTCCTCGGCAAGCCCCACCAGCGATTCTTGGAAATGCGATGCCTCACCAGGCTGAGGTTCCATCGTGACACAAGCATGGTGGATGAGTTTTCGAGCCCGCCGGAGGGTTTCCGTTCGCCGCTGCTCGTCGCTTTGACTATCAAAAGCCGGGACCGGGACTTTGATACTGACCCTCGGCTCCAAACCCTCGCTGGCGTAACTTATGTCCACAGTCCCCCAGACCATCGGTCCCGATGCCGATTGAATGACGGCGGTATCGAGAGTGGTCACCAGATCAACGATCTTGGCACTCGGAAGACGGGGCGTCATGGCCTCAGCTTTTCTTCCTTGCGGACACCCTTGAATTTCCTGCTACCGGCCGTTTGTTCCATGAACTGGCCGGAAGTCTTGTCCCGCTTGGTATAGCGGTCTTCGCCCATGACCTTCGTCTTGACCTGGGTACGCTTTCTGACAGCGCCTTTGCGTTGGCTGTCGCCCTTGGGTGCATTCGTTGCCATGCTGGAACTCCTTGTTACATCCCAACGCGCGATTTTTCTTTTGGTGCCGGAACAGGACGCATAACGCCCCGTTTAATCCCTGTCGCTCACCCAACCCCAAGCCCGAGCGATACGGCAATAAACCCTGGCGGACCTGATACCGCCGGGGTTTATGCCATGGTGGCCGAAGCTTCATGTATCTCATCCAAATCCTCCTTCCGGTGCTAGACAATACAGGGACACCTTTCCCAGAGGATCTCCTGTCGGAAATCCGAACCGAACTGATTGATCGGTTTGGCGGGATCACCGCTTTTGTGCATTCGCCTGCCGAAGGGGTGTGGGCCCATAACGATGAGAGGGTGCGAGACAAAATCGTGCTTATTGAGGTGATGGCGGACATCCTGGATCGCGATTGGTGGGGCGGCTACCGGCGCAGGCTCGAGATGCGCCTTAACCAGGACGCCGTTCTGATCCATGCGACGCACATTGAGAAGTTATAGCTAACCCACGACCAATGGAGGCGGTAGCCCGCATCACCTGTTCTACGCCGCCAGCCCGGGTGGTTGAGGCGTCCTTGCCACCGGGTTGCTTGCGTACAGACAGCGGCCGCCTGACCAAATCTCAAATGGCTTTCCTCTCGCCATCCTGAGTGCCGATCCTAAGGCGGCATGCGTACTGAAGAGTTTGTGTGTTGAGCCGATGTAAGGGACATCATTCTCATCCAGAATCCGAATTTGATACTCCTGCATGGAAGTCCTCCAAATTTCCACGGCTGGTGATTTGGTTTTGGGGGGCCGGGCCTTCAAGGGGCAAAAAAATGAATTTTTGAAAACCACAAAAGCCTAGTGCCATGGGAGAACTGCCGGACAGGGGTACACGAAGCGCTACCCCGTGACTTTAAAAGCGGAAATCGGCCCGCCCGATCCTGCCATGTGGCGTCGGAGCGGGCGGCGCTTCGGGCGCTGACTAGGTTTTGAGGACACGTGCGACGGCGGAAGGTCGTTTCGCTTCGCAGGGCGGCGTAAAATACGCCCGCCCTTTTGTTCGGCAGGAAAGCGTGACGCGCGCGTTGGCGCGCGCCACTCCCTTATATCTACTTGCTCGGACGCTTGGCGCGCTGGGGCGGGTCTTTGGCGGTGACGGCGGAGGCTTCGC
>JAQGOT010000589.1 GCA_028293465.1 Pedosphaera sp.
CACACACACACCAGGAAAACAATCCAAAGCACCCTCCCCACCACGCGGACAAAGGGAGAAAGCGTGGGTTCACGTCGCGGTGTGATTTCCTTGTTCAACCAGCCTATCAGTTTGTTGCTCATCTGACGGCGCTTCAGTCCACCTGCCGGGCGCGAAAGAAACGTCCCCCGGCGGGCACCGCCGGAACGCTGATCACTGACGATTCATTGGTCGCCAAAATCGTTTGCAGAGGCTGCCAATTGGGCACCGAGAGGTTGTCGGTTGCCTCCACCGAGTAGTGCAAACCGCGCCGGCCTTGCAGGTGCAGACTCAGGCCCGCCTGCTTGGAAAGCGACAGTTGCGCAGGCATCACCGGCCGCGTGTCGAAGGGTGTCTGAATGACATTGAGCGAACCCGCTGCGCCCGTCATATAAACAAGATTGCCCTCGACCCAAACAGAATCCGCCGAACCCGCCGTGCTAAAGGTTCCCACCGGAATCGGGTCATCCGGAGCACGAATATCAAAGACACGCAGGCCGGCGACAACGCCGTCAGATCCGGCCACATAAGCAAGGTTTTGGATCACCTGGATGTCGTGTGCAAAAAAAGTGACGGGCAGAAACTCCCAAGATGGCCAATGGACCACCTGCGGAATCGCCAGGTTGCTGACGTCAATGACCTTTACCCCTTGGCCCACCGCGGCAAATAGAAAATTCCCCCGCACCACCATCCCGGCGACTTCATCAGGAATCCGCCCCACTATGACGGGTTGGGCTGGGTTGAAGACATCCAGCACCACCAGGCCATTGGTCCACCAGGACCCCGTACCGATAGCGGCGCCCAAGGATCCCACGTAAGCAAGATTTCCCGAGAGACAAATCCGATCCGCGGCGCTGTTGGTCAGGTAACTCCCCACCAAGAACGGTGCCGCCGGGTTGCTGACGTTCAGGATCTGCAGCCCAGACACACCCTCCGCCACAAACGCCAGGTTGCTGCGCACGACCACATCCCGGGCAAAACCGCTGGTAACGTATCCTCCCAGCCGCACGGGGTTGAAAGGGTTCGTGACGCTGATGATTTGCAGTCCCCCGTTGTAATCCGCCACATAGGCAGTGCCGCCAACCACGCAGACCGCTGAGGCGGAACCCGGCGTATTGTAACCTCCCAGCAACATCGGTGCGGCCGGGTTGCTGACGGAGAGGATGCCCAAGCCGGAGTTGCCCTGGGCGAGGTAGGCGAGGCCATTGGTGACAAAGACATCCGCCGCACCCTGAAACCACGAACCAAGCTGCTGCATGGGCGGAAGCACGGTCAGGAGCGCATCCTGACTCACCGTGTCGCCCCCGTAATTTGAGGCCCGGACGTGATAAATACCGGCATTGGTGGCCACCACGTTGGTGAATAATCGCGTCGCCTGCTCGAAAGGAATCAGTTGCGGTGGAAACGGGCCAGGACCCGGAGCGTTGGTTGGCGGCACGGTGCCCACCTTCGTCCAAAAATAACCGGGTGTTGGATCACCGGTGGCAGCACTCGTCAACCAGGTTTTGGTCCCCTCCACCACCTCCAGGCTGTGGGGTTGCCGGGTAAACACAGGAGCAACGGAAGCCACCACGGTCAACACGGCCTGAGTGCTTTCAACACTCCCCACACCATTGCTGACCACCACGGTGTAATTGCCCGCGTCGGTCAGAAAAACATTGGTCAAGTTGAGGTTGTAAGATGTGGCACCTGGGAGGTTGGTGCCATTCTTGCGCCATTGGTAGGAAAAGGGTGGAGAACCGTTCACGCCTTGCGAAAAGTAAAAACTCTGGCCCGTATAGGCGGTCCCACCTTGTGGTTGATAGGTCATGAACGGGGGAGTGGGCGGTTGGACCGTCAGGAAGGCGTTGCTGCTGACCACAAAGCCCTGGGCGTTGCTGACCGTGACGGAGTAAACACCAGCGTCGTTGGTGGTGGTTGAAACGAAATAAATCCAGTCGTTAGTCGCGCCTGGGATCTCGTTACCATCTTTGCGCCATTGATACTGAAGCGGAGGCGTTCCCACGGCCACCGTTTGGACCGACGCCCACGCCCCGGCGAAAACCGTCAGATCGTCCGGCTGGTAGGTAATCGTAAGTGTTCGAGGAGGAGCCACAGCGACTTGGTCCAGGAAAACCGAGCCTTGGTCGCCATAGTAATTGAATCTTGTCCACCGCAGCACATTGGTGCCTTCAGCTAAGTCGAGGATGTACCCGTTCCAAAAGGTTAACCAAGGAACTCTGGCACCACTCCCACTGCCATTGAGGGTGAAATACCAGTTTACAAAGCCCCCGCTGTTAGTCGTGTTCAGCCAATAACTGAAGGTCGCCGGGCCGATGACGGTGGTTTCAATCCAACTGGTCTGGTTGGTGCCTACGACACCGCTCTGAACAGCGTCCACGCCATCATGGGTCTGATTGGTCTGCGCGAACCAGGGAGCATCGCCGCCTGTGGTCCAGACGAGGTTGGTGGTATCCAACGCTTCTGCCAGAGTTTGCGCCCCGCAAGAACCGCCGCCCATGAAGGCCCAAATAATGAGAACGGAGAATAGGGCGAGAATTCGTGTCTGCTGAAGCATCCTGCTGGCGGCGTGATTCCAAAAGCGAAAAGGTCCGCCGCCCAAACTGCGATCAAGGGTTCCTTGCTCCGTTAAATCGACGGTGCGCTTGCTATTACTCATAAATGCAGTTGTCGTCTCGAAACATGGATGGAAAGGCCGCCGATAGGTCCATCCTCCCCCAGTGCCCGATATTTTACAAGCCAGACTTTTTTCATTCGGTTCAGCACCGCGACATTAATGAACTTGAACCGCCTACTTCCCCGGGCTGAGAAACAATTCCGTCTCCTTGCCCGAGCCCACCATCTCGATGCGAACCGAGCGCTCACCCACCGCAATGCAGCGCACCACAACGTTCGATGTGCCAACCCTCACCCTGGCGGTTTCCCCCGCCGCGAAACTTTGGTTGTTGATCAGCGCCAAGGGCCGGCTTTTTATGGACGAAATCCCTTTGAGCAGGAGCGTGTCCGCCACGGGCGTGGGTTGCTCCACGTAGGCCTGGAACTTCGCGCTCGGTTCTGACTTGGGACGCGGCATTTCCACATTGCGAATGTCCCGCAAATTGCCCGCCTTCAACCGGGAATTCACGCCCCATCTCATCCAGTCCAAAATGTCGTTCAACCCCTGTGTCCTCTCCGCCTCGATGAACAAATCAATCTGCCCGCGCGTGTAGGTGTTCCGCAGCATGATCTTTTTTTGTTCCTCCTCGTGCAGCGAATCCATCAGCAAAAAGGCCACCAGTTCGCAAAAGCCTTCCTGCGTGTCGCGGCTCAGCGTCTTTCTTCGTTCCGACGACACATTTTCAAACACCCAGGCATGGGAGTATTCGTGCGCGCAAGTCGCCTGGAATTCAGCCCGCGGCAGCGCGCTCATCAGGCTGATGGAGTGCTGCATCCCGCCTTGGTTCGTCTTGCTCTGGATATAACCCAGAACGTCCGGGCATTCGAAATTGTTCCCCACCACCGCGAACTCGTCGTAGAGCGTCACGCGGTCGATCAGCGAAACCTCCACGTTGGTGGACGGCAGGCTCAGAAATCGTGAAAAAATTTTATCCAGGATTTCCCTGGCATCATTGCAAATTTCCTTGGCCTGCTTCTCATCCAGAACGGCGGTTTTGCCGTCGCGGGCGCAGAGACAACGCCCGTCCGCCAGCTTGATGAAGTTGGCCCGCACCGGCATCCCGCAGATGTAACACTCGTCCGGGCAAATGCCGCAGTCATAACAAATGAACGTCTTTTGATGCGTAACGTTGTCCTTGATTGTGTAAATGACGTCGCCAAACACCTTGCCGCAAATGGCGCAATGATTGGGGTCGGCTCCCTCCGCCGTCAGCGCGAAACCGGCCCAGACCAACACACATCCCAAGAACCATGCCGCTCGTTTACCCATATAGTTAGACCGTATCAGGCGGCCTTTGCCCTGCCAATCAAACACTGGCAAAAATTCGCCGACGGTTGGTTTGTAAAAGGTCAGCGAGCTGTCGAATCAGAAAGGGGCCGGTCAGTGATTCTGGCATCTCGGTTACCTTGATTCGATCGGTGGCAACGCCAGACGCTTTGCTTGATACACGCCTCGCTGGGCAATCCCTTTCCCTCCCCTTACGACGGCCTCCGCTTCAGGCCGGATGGCACAAAAGCTGACTTGCGCCCGGGGCACCTCTTCGATTCACTTTAAGCTTGCGGGCATCTGTCGGGCCAACTAAGCCCTTTGTGTCTCATTAGCGAACATGCACGAATCCAAATATTTCAAGGCCGCCTGTGATCTTTGCGGCGCCCACATTGAATTCCCGGACACCGCCGTTGGCCGCATGGTAAATTGTCCGCATTGCGGAGAGCAGACGCAACTGCGCTCGATCACCAAGCCAGGACTCCCGGACGCCGTGCCGCCGGTTGCGGCCGAAGTCCAAGCCGACTCCCCCCTTCCCCCTCGAAAAGCCTCGAACGTCGGATTGATCGCCGGTCTGGTCTGTGTGGTGCTCGCGCTCTCCGCCGTCGGTATTTTCTTGATCAAGCGAACGTCCCCAAACCCGGTGGTCAACGCGACGGTGGAAAAACCGGGCGACGCTCGCACCAATTCACCGGCTCTCACCAACCAACCCGCCCCGACGGTGGCCGCCGCCCCCAAGGCGCCGAAGTCGTCAAGCGATCTCAAGGTGGGCGATATTCAATTGGAAAAGGCCAAGGGGAGCAGCTTGGTTTATGTCGTCGGCACCCTCAATAACGACTCGGATTACCAACGATTCGGAATCAGGATCCAATTGGATCTGCTCAACGGTGAAGAGGCAAAACTTGGCACCGCTCAAGACTACAAAGATATTCTCGAACCCCGGAAAAGCTGGAAATTTCGAGCCCTCGTTACCGACTCCAAAGCTGTCTCGGCGAAGCTGGCGTTGATTCATGAGGATGATTGAGGCGCCCTTCCAAAATTCCTCACGTTGAACCTGCCCCGGGCGTGGCACATCTACGCCGGCAGGGAATTCTCGCCGAACTCCGCGGGCTACGGTAATGGAATGATGATCAGAGCGAGGATGATGAAAGCGAGCAGCCCGAGCCACATTCGGCCGGGCGAGACCGGTGTCAGGTCGTTCAACGGCGGCGTGGCGTGGCCCGCGATAAAATACACGATAATCGCCCACACCATAAGCCCGGGCACAAACAGAGCCCACACCACGAGCAGCCCCATCGCAATGTTGCTGATCATCCGGCCTGCCCGGCTGCCGAACATTGAACGCGCGATGTGACCGCCATCGAGTTGGCCGATCGGCAACAAATTCAAGGCGGTCACAAACAAACCCAACCAACCCGCGAATGCCAGCGGGCTCAAGCGCAACACCTCTCCGCCCGTCAACGCTGGATCGATCGACAACTTGGCGAGCAGGCCAAACAGAATCGAGGAGCCAACCGGCGTGGCGATTCCAGAACTCTGCGCGGCGTGCATTCCACCGCCGACCACCGTGGAAGATTGCAACCCGATCAGCAACGCGGGAATGGCGATGACCAAACCCGCCAGCGGCCCCGCGACCGCCACATCGAAAAGCGAACGGCGATCCTCGGCCGGCGAACGCATTTTGATGAACGCGCCGAAAGTGCCGAGCGCAAAGGGCACGGGAATGAAATAGGGCGGTGTGACTTTCATGCCATGCCGCCGCGCCGCGAAGAAATGACCAAACTCGTGCACGCCCAGAATGGCCAGCAACCCAATGGAATAGGGCAACCCGACCACGAACCGGCCCGGCTCCTGCAACAGATTCACCCCTTGGTGGGCCGCCCCCACCCACGTCGTGGTCAGAACCGTGAGACCGAACAGGAGCCAGTTGAGCCAGGGCCGCACCGGTCGTTCCAGGATGGCCTCCTCAACGGGTTTGGGCATCAGGTAAATGGCCGCATCCATCTGCTGGTCCTGCTGCAGCAGGGGCACGGTCTGCGCGCCGAAGGCCTGTTTAAGCCTTTGATAAGCGGCCGCGGCGGACTCGCGAAGCCGGCCGCGGAAAATCCGCACCCCGCCCTGCTCCATCGCCATGCGCACATCCATCACTTCCCGGACCGGCTCGGGTTGATCGGCCTCGTAAAGCAGGTGCGACTCCGCTTCCGGAACCGTCTCCGCAACCCGCGAACGGCGCAAATAGGAAGCAAGCAACAAAAAGGAAACCGCCAGGATAAACCACAGCCACACCACGCCGGCGAGCAGGCTTCCCCCCGGCAACAAAAACATGACCGCGAGCGGCAACAGCGCCATCAGGATCAAAAGCAAGCGCAGCCACGCCGCGGTTCGCAGTTTATTCCGCATCGTTGCTGATTGTGTTTGGTCGTTCATCTTGCCTCCCCCAAGCTAAACCACAATCTCCTCATTTCAAATGCCTCCCCCAATGCCGACACCGATTCAGGTGAAAACACCTTGCCGCGACTTTTCCCAATTCACCCTCGTTTGGATAAAGCTCATCCTT
>JAQGOT010000657.1 GCA_028293465.1 Pedosphaera sp.
TGCGCATGTGCCGTATCCGAAGTATGTATTTGAGCGGATCGAGACGGGGACGATCATCTGCTCGTTCAGCCACCCGGATTTTGTGCCGGATCGGCCGGAGCGGGTCATGGCCACCGCGCCGCCCGCCGGGGCACCATGGCGGATGTGGTTCGATGAGTTGTGGGGCCGGGTTCAGCATAAGGCGCTCATCGCGCATGTTGACCCGGTGGTGTTGCAGAAGGGGGCGACGTTGAAGCTGTCGCTCCGACCGGGTTCCGGAGCGCCGAGCGGAGTGCCGTTGTACGCCCAACTTTCCGTGGGCAGGGATCAGGAGACGAATTTTTGGCTGCGGCCGGAGCCGGGGGTGATGGTGACGCATCGGCTAGCGCCGGGCTTGCAAACGGTGCGCGCGGTGCAGGTGGAGACCAACGGCACGGTCTGGTTCAGCGATGTGAAGAGCCTCACGGCGGTGTCGGGTCAGACCAATGAGTTGGTGGTGGATCTGCAACGCGGGGTGGCGGTGCATGGCCAATTGGATGGAACGGTGCCGCGACCCGTCCGGAACGGGCGGGTGGTGGCGCATGTCTGGCCGTCGGGTTTGCGGCCGCAGGATTCGCCGCCGCAATGGCATGCCTGGACGACCAACCGCGAGGATGGAAGTTTTGATTTTGTTTCGCTGCCGCCGGGGGATTTGGAAATTGTCGTGCTGTGCGACGGATTTGTGAGCACCAACACTCCGGGCGCATCCTCCATGCATTATCCGCAGAAACATCGGCTCGGGACGAATGATCTGGCGGTCATGATCGGCATGGAGCCGACGGCGCGGTTGGAGGTGATGGTCACGGATGACAAGGGGAAGCCGTTGAAGGGCGCGCATGTGGGCACTTGGCCGAATGTGCAATATGGCGCATGGGCGGCCACAATTTTGGCGGGGGATCGTTATAACATGGCGGAGCTTTTGGTGCCGAGGACGGCCACGGATTTCGGTTATTGGTCGAAGCCGGTTTCTGATTTCGAGGGGACGACCGATGGCTCGGGAGTGGCGGTGCTGGCCAATCTGCCGAAGGAGGTGAAAGAGTTCAACGTGGAGCATGACCAGTTCATTCTGCCAGCGGCGGTGGCCGTCGGTGGCCAGAAGCGCCGTGAAGCAACGGTCAGCTTGAAGGCTGGGCAGACTAATCATGCGTCCGTCGCGCTGGAGCCGAAGGGGAGATCGGCGATTGCGCATTACTGAAAAATGTCCAATGACCAATGCCCAAGCACCAAGGAAGGTCCAAGTTCCAAAACCCAATTGCGCGCGTGCGGGGGTAGCGCGAGGGTAATCTAAAAAGGGAAGACGGCGTGGCCATGCGGTTATGAGCCCCCACACTTTCGATAGGACTCCGGCTGAACCCCACGGTGCCTCCGGGGCCCGTGCGAAGAGGTGAACACGACTCCTTAGTCGCCGGTTGGTCCGCTTACGCCGGACAAAGGATCGGTCACCCGGCCAATAAAAAGGATGGTGCCGCTCGGATTATGGCGGATCAGGAACAGAAATGGGTGGTCGGCGTTGAACTGGGGCGGGGCCATGTGGAAGCCGTGGGTCTCGCCCACAGCAGTGGCGCCAGTGGCTTCGGTTCCGGACTCATCGATGTCCACCTGCGCCTGATGGCGCACGAACTCGATAGAAAGGGACCTGGAGCCGGTGATAGCAGAGAAATCTGCGCGCCCTGCTGAAAATGCATGGCTGATGCCCATCGCCTGCAACATTGCTTTAAGCCGAAAGCCGGAATTGATTTTGAATTTTGGCAGGGAAACGCTTACCGCCATTGAGCGGCCTTGCGCCCGCAACCGGTCAAGCTGGATTGCCGTCAGCTCCCGCTCCAGCTTGGGCAAGTCATCAGCCTGTGTGGGCAACAGGATTACCATTGAAAAGCGGTTGGAAGCGTATGGAGGTTCCTCATACAGATTCTGAGCATCGCTGTATGGAATTTCCAGGGCTTGCAGGGTGGCGGTCTCAGCATAACGAAAATCGCGCGTCGCATGCATTATGGGAACCGAGACGGTTTCTCCCGGGGCCGGTCGGAACGGCAGATGTTTGGTTGCTTCCGGATCAAAGGGTATCTCCCAGCGGCCCTTGAAATAAATTGCGTTTGCCAAGACCAGATCGGTTTGGGAATGAACCGCGTCAGGCTCAATCAGATCTGGAATTTTACCGCGCGTTTTGGCCGCGATCCAGGCGTTGATTTGCTTACGGGCGGCGTCGGGAGAGTTTTTGAAGTCAACTTCGCCCAGCATGGCATCGTATTGGTCATGAACAACTTTCTTGAAAGAACCCTTGAGGGAAGCGCCGTGCTGCACCCAAAGCGAATTGGCGATGACGAGTTGACAACTGGACGCGTTGGTTTCGTTCATTTCTTTTAACCACTCTAAGAATCCCGAGTGGGTGTGATCATGGTCATCCGGCAGATGAAGCGCGGAGGCCATCTGACGGGCGGTTTCCCCTCGCGCCCCAGCGGAAGCCATGGCCAGTGCGGTGCCGACGGAGAATGGCGATAACACCAGATTTCCGGGTTGTTTGGCGAGGCGGGAGTATAGGTCCAAGGCAAAGGTATTGTTGGCCGGGAGGAGTTCCTTGGTTTCAGGGGCGGAGTAGGCGGTGATTACCCGCGTGATGATGAGGGCGGTGATCACAAGGCTGATCAGGTAGCGATGATGGTTTGGTTTCGTTTTCATGTTAGAGCATGTACTGCGGCGGGTCATTGCGTGATCAAGGCCCTCCGTGAGGTCGTATGTTACAGGTGTAGCTTGCCTTCAGGGTGCCTGGGGTGTCGATGGGAAACTGTTAAAACAGTTAGGGGCGTCGGGCGAGTATTGCGACACCGGGCTGAAGCCACGATGTTAATGAGAGGGGGCGAGAACGGGGGTGACGGTGTGTTTTGAGGTCGGTTGTTTTGGTCGCTGGTGGCGCTGCTCGTTCGTTACAGATCTTTGCGGATATGTGCCTCAGGGGCGCTTGACGAAGGTTCAAGATTCCCCCGGCGCAGACGGGCCAGCCCAATGCGTCTCAATTCCCAACCGGTGAAACCAAGAGCCAGTCCGATCCCGACAAAAAAGAGCCAAGCGGATTCCGGGGCGCGAGAACGCAGAGACATCAGCCCATCTAGAAAAAAAAGCACTCCGAACACCAACATCACCAATCCGGCTATCTGCATCAGTCGGGATAAGAATTGGCTCATGGGTGCGAAGGGGGGGTAAACAGCATTCAGGCCAAGTATGATTTCGGTGGCGACGGGTGAGTTTGGGGTGACCTGATATCCATGGAGGGAAAATTAGGGTGGGTAAGAGCGTTTGTCGAGCGCGGGGTCGGGCGGGTGTCGGAACCCGGGCTAAAGCCGTGGTGTTAATGAGAGGGGAGGCCAGGAAGATGGGATCGTGGCGGTCTCGAACTGACCCTCATCCGGCCTGCGGCTACCTTCTCGCATCGGCTGGGAGAAGGGGATTGTTTTTTGGACATTACCCCAAGGCGGCGGTAAGGGCGTTTGTGGTGGGGCGTTCCGGCGTCCCTTCAGGACGCGGGCGTTGGCGTTGGACGCCTCCAGGGACTTTGTCCCTGGCTAATATCCGGTGTCCCTTCGGGACGCAGGAAGGGTGGGCCGGGATTTGTTTTGGCCGATGAATCCGCAAGTGGCGCTTCCTGCATGCGTTTATTCCGCACGCGGGAAGTAGTTCGGTTGCGACTTTAGTGCCGGGGCGGTCAGGCCGCGGGGGGGCGCCTTAGTTCTGATCCCAAGGGTTTGGGATCTCGCTGTGGGCGTAGGCCATTTCGGGTTCGCCCTCTTTGGCGTGGTCCTTGATTTCGTCGAGGGGACGGAAGCGTTCGGCGTTGAAGCCGCGCTCGCGGAAGGGGGCGGTGGCGCTCTTGGGGTTGTTGAGCCCGATGAGGTAAAGGCAGACTTCGCCCTCTTCCATCTTCCAATTGACGCCGATCTGAACCTGGCGGATAACGTACACGGAATCCTTCTTGGGCAGGGCGGTGTAAAACTTTAAGATTTCCACGGGGAACTGGTCGTCCACGCACACTACTTTTTGGCCTACGATCATAAAATATTTCTGTTAGAGCTTTTGCCGGGTGTTGGCTGCCGACTTTGGCGGCATTTGTCAGCTTCCTGTCAAAACACGATAGCTCACTCGAAAGCGGATTGCATATCCTCCCCAGTGCCGTCAGAAATGTCAAACTTGCCCTTGGGGCGGCTTGGGCGACGGGCACGCACAGCAAGTTCTTACAGCCTCGTTTCGGGTCTTGCCATTTCGGAGAAGCGCGAGATTTCCGGACAAACACGCGGCTAGAAGCCGCGTTCACTGGCAGCCAAGGATGGCCGCCGCTACATGGCGGCACGCTTCCAGTCCCGCATGCGTGACGACATCCTTCCGCCAGTCGTAAGCTTGGCATTCCACGCACGGGCCACCCCGATAACGGGCAGACCTGAACCTGCCCAGCCCCGTCAAGGTCACGGAGTGTTCACGAGGATGATAAGGCTGTTCGGAAGCTGATGTGCGCCCTCAAATGACCGCCCCCAAGATTTGCACCGGTCAGGCGAACGGGGTATGGCGGAAGAAAACTGGAGGACGCTTCAGAAGGTTTATGGCAACTGTGGCTGGGGTGCCTTGGTGTTGTGGGTGGCGTGCTGACCCAACAATTATCCCAATTCGGCCAACAGTTCCGACAACCTCGAACGATAATGCTTCACATCCTGCATTGCGATGGTGTGTTCTTGTTCGCTGGGGTTGCCGTTGAGGACATCCAGCAGTGCCAAGCGTTCTTGATATACGAATTGTTCGTCGGGCGTTGTGTATTCGGCTTCGTTCATGGATGGACGGTAAGGCGGGCGGTGGGACAAAGGGTGTCCTATGCCCTGGCTTTCCGCTTTTGCGCTCATATTCGGCGTCCCTTTGGGACAGCACGGAGGCGTGAGTTGGGGGTTTGTAACGCTTGTG
>JAQGOT010000658.1 GCA_028293465.1 Pedosphaera sp.
GGAAAGCCATCGCCATACCCCACGGGAATCACCGCGATGCGCCGCGGTGAAGGCGCCTGGTAACGCATGCCATAACCGACGACATCATTCGTCTCGAGGTTTTGAAATCCGGCAACTCTGGCTTTCACCGTCATGATGGGCGCGAGGCCCGGGATGCGCCGGCAAACCTTGGAGGGAAAAACCCCCAATTGCAACATCCCGATGCGCACCGCGTCGAAATGGGCCGGCGGCAAATCCAAAAACCCGCCGCTGTTGCAAAGATGCCGGTGCTTCACGGTCACGCCCTGCTCCGCCATCTGCGACAACACCTGGTTGAACCGCTCGAGTTGCAGCAGCGCAAAAGTCTTGTCCAATTCGTCGGACATGGAAAAGTGGCTCAGCACGCCCTCCAACGCCAGCGACTTGATCGCACCAATGCTCTCAATCAGCGGCCAGGCCTCCGACCAGCGCACACCGTAGCGGTTCATGCCGGTGTTGATTTTCAAATGCACCGGCACCCGCCGGCCCGCGCGGGCGGCGAGAAGCCCCAACTTCTCCGCGGTCTGGACGTGGTTGATGCAAACCGTCAGTTCATGTTCGACGCACCAGGGCAATTCGGATTCCTGCCGCTCGCCCAGCAGTAAAATCGGCGACCGGATTCCCTGCCCGCGCAACGCCATGGCTTCGTCGAGCGTGCCCAGCACGAGCAGGGTCGCGCCGCACGCCAGCGCCGTCCTCGCCACCGGCAACGCTCCGTGACCGTAAGCCTCGTCTTTGACCACGGAGAGGATCTGCAGGCCTTCGGGCTTGTCCTGGTTGAGGATCTGGTAATTGCGCTGAAGCTGGCCAAGGTCAACCTCGATCCAGGCGGACCGGAGCGGGTGGGCCGGCGAGACGCGGTCGGCTGATGCTTTCGTGGCTAAATCCCGTAGCGTGGCAGAGTTCATTGGATTGGCGCGGTTGGTTGGGGCGGTCTGCAATCAGTTAGTTCGTCGATGTTTCAGCGAGCAGATCCTGTTCCTTCGCTAACTGTTTCCCGGCGGCCAGAGGCTTTGGCCGATGTCCACGCGATGATAACTGCCCAGGCTGCGAATTTTCCGAATGTTCGTGTACGCTTTTTGGATGGCGTTGTCCAAGGAACCCCCGAACGCAATCACATCGGCCAGGCGATGTCCCGTGGTGAACAACTTGCCGCCCTTGTCGCGCGCAACCTCGTTCCACCACACATCGCAGCCGCGATCGAACGGTCCGGTGGTTTCCACCGGCAAGGACGGCCCGCTGACCTGCACGTACGGATAGCCATAGCCCGCCAGCGTGATCGAGCAACCGAAGTTCAAGCCGCTGTTGAATCGAAGATCCAGCTTCTCATTGCGGGCCGTTCGCAGCACGGTTTCGGTTGGGTTCGCGAGCATCCTCAGGATCATCGCACCCGACGTCACGCCGATGCGGATGTTGTATTCGATGACATGCCATTTGGCTCCCCGGCGAATCGCGGTCACCTGGATCGGCCCGTGATAATTCACCGCGCGAAACCAGGGGCGGAGCGGATGGAGCAGCGCCCGCGCCAGGCCGTATTTGTCACCGGGATCCTTTTCCACCAAGCCGCCCAGCGGCGCGCCGGCCACCACCCCGAGATTTCCGGCAAACGCCCGCTTGTATTCCTGGTTGGTGACCACCGGGTAAATCTCCCCACCGCTGACCAAGGCGATGTGTCCCACCTCGGCGCGGCCCAGGTATTCCTGCAGGAACACGCCTTCCGCATAATCGAGGTGCTTCAGCCACGAACGCGTATCCTCCACCGTTTCACAAAGAATCGTGTGAATCGGGCTCGTCGGCGAACAGAGCGGATTCTTGATGACAAACGGTCGGCCCTGCTTCTTGAGAATCCGTTCCGCCGCCAACCGGTTGGCCGCCACCTGCGCCATGGGAAAAGGAATTTTGAAATCGCCGCAAAGTTTCCGGGCAAAGTCCCGTTCCCGCTCAATCCGCATCCCTTCGCCCGTCGGGCCAAAAATTGGCGTTCCGCTCGCCAGCAACTCCTCCCGCCACGGCGCCTGCGCCCAATCGATCGACATCGGGATCACCAGCCCGGTTTTCCTTTTGGCAAACAATTGGCACGGATTGGGAAAGCGCTTGCGATCATACGTCGGTCCCGCCAGCGACGGCGGGAAATGGCCATAATCCCGCGTGAGATACGTCGCCACGTCCGCGCCATCCGCCTTGAGGATTTGCGCCGTGCTATATGCGAACGCGCCCACCCCCAGGACCAGGATCGAAGGCGCGCGGTTCACCGGCTTGCGTCCGCCCTTCATCACAAAACACCCCTCTCGCCGGGCAATCTCAGACGCCCAATTATAACGGCACATGCTTTCACGATTTCATTATAGAAACACCCCCAACGATTACAAGCTGGGGATAAAAATTACCACCCCTTTAGCGGGCGTCCGAACGCTTCCCAACCTTTCCCCCAATACCCGCGCCGAAGCCCCGGGCCACCCACAGCCCCATGGAGTGCGCCGCCAGAACGGCAGCGGCGACGGCGCTTTTTCGCGAACCGCTCACCAATAAGCTCCCGCGTCCGAGTCATCCCCCAACAGCCCCTCTCCCTCAAACCACCGTGCACTTGACATAACGCCGACCAAACGAGACAACCAAGCTGTGCACAGGAAATGTCGAACGCTCAAACCTGCACGGTCGCCGAGTTGGCCCCGATCTTTACAGACACACCACGGCCTTGTGTTAATTTGGGGAATTCAGCCCGCGCGAATTTGAGAGAATGAACATATTAATTTCACAAGTATTCGATCGGCTCAGGTCTGGTGACGAATCGATGCAGCAGCAAGCTGTCGTACAAATTCTCATGCTGCTTGAGCGAGCTTTGGGCCGCCCCGAAATGGATGAGGAGCTTTGTGCCATGCTTCTATCAGAAGATCTGCTGGCGCTCCACCTATCCCCAAATGAAGTGGCGGAGATATTTGATGAGACAGTAGCTGCACTGAATTCAACTCAGCTGTGGCGCAGCACCAAAATTTCACTGCTTTGGGTAATTTTTAATAAGGCCGATCTGAAATATGCAGAGGTGATACTGCAATGTTTTTCGGAGCATGCAGGTACGTTCAACGAACAGGAGGCATTCAGCTCCGTCGCACAGTTGACACTTTTTGTGAGGAGAGCCAGGCATGACGAACCCCGCCTGCGAGCGCTCTTGGCGAAGAACAACATTGTGAAGCATCTCGAAATATTCCAAACGAACCCCAGTCCACGCTTGCGACAATCGGCAGCGCGGTTGATTGATAACCTAACAGCCTTTTGAAATATTCGTGCGGCACTGCCGGTCTGATCGTCATCATTCCACGGGCCGGCCTGAGGATGCCCGCCGTCACGAACAACCAGGAGCGCCAGTGCGCGCCTGCACGAATGGATGAAAACCACCCGCCGACCGGGGGGCAGCGAGAGGCGGGAACGCAACAATGAATCCAAAAGTGAACCAAGCTAATGTGACCCTTTACTTAAAAAAGCAGTAGGACCGCTAAATGCTATATGACAATTCAACCCACCCGCGGCCATTTGCGCCTTCACCTGATCTTCATTTATGCTCTCTGCATGTTTGCAGCGACCTTGGGACTCAGTGGGTGCTCCGCAAAATCACAGGATACCAACACGCGCGCGAAAGAGGAAAACATTCCGTTCATCTGTTTCCAATACATTGGGGCGTCTGATCACCCTGTCTGGCCGCTGATTATTACCGATGGCGAAAGCTCAAAGGAGAAAGTTGTTGCGCAACTCCAGCCACTTGATTTCCCGGAAAGGGCTGGGTTCATCAGGCTGACGAATATCGAATTTGAAAAATGTGTAACCAGTCTGAAGCAGCCCCTGATCGATGCCGCCGCTACAGAATCCAGGGACTGGGGGGTGTTTCGAGTGACGCTGTCGGCGAAGGGCCAACCGATCAGCAAGGCCCTCGTCAATACTAATGTGGCACGAGTGTTGAAGTTGTTTCCCAAGGATGTTCTTCGATCCTCGCCAACCCTCCAAAAGGAACTTAACGGTATCGAAACGGTGTTGGGCAAATTCAAAAGCTCACAGTGAAAGGGCCACCTCCACCAGCATGCCGCGGCACCTGTATTCTGTGACGGACGCGAAAGCACCAGAAGTTCGG
>JAQGOT010000270.1 GCA_028293465.1 Pedosphaera sp.
ACCGTCGCCTTCCGGTGTGACGGCGATTTTTCGAATCACCCGGCGATCATGGACGAGAGTGTGAGTATCGAAGAGTTCCTGCCAGTTCCGGGTCCAGCGCTCGTAATCGTAACGACCCGCGCAAAAAATCCAGTCCATGGGATCATGGGCCTGGGCGGTGGGGGGCCAAGGCCAGACCATGTCCTTGTGGAAAACGGTCATCAGCAGCTTGATGTCCTGGGTATCCCAAGCCTTCGTTTCCCGATCAACGATTTCCTTGATTTGCTGTTCGTGGATTGTCATGTCGCTTGTTGTTTGCGAAAACCCTCCCGGCCGTGGTTTAGCCTTGTGAACAGTATTCACAAAGTCTATCGAGCTGCAAGTAAAAATTGCAAAACGCCATGTTTTCGGCCTGATCGTCGAATTGTGAGCATCCATGGGTTATTCATGACGACACCAATCCTCCAAGTGCGGAATGTTTGCGAGGCGCCCGGACGCCTGCAGGCGTTGATTTGATTCGTGGATCGCCCCACCTCCGGGCGAAATCCGCCCAAACGCTGGGGAGCCATGCGGGAGAATCAATTCGCCTTGGGACTGGTTCTCTGGTCTAATCTCGGGATGCCACTTTCAATTAAATTACGCGCAGTTGTGGTAACTCTCCTGTTGTTTGGGCTGGGCGGGATCCTGCCGCGGGTTCAGGCTGAAGCTTCTTACGAGAACCCCGTGATTCCCGGAGACCATCCCGACCCCTCGGCGATTCGGGTTGGAACGGATTATTGGGCCACCGCGACCTCCTCCGAGTGGGGGCCGGAGTTTCCACTCCTGCACTCGACCGATCTGGTTAACTGGGAAACGGTTGGCTCGGTATTTCCACATCGCCCGGATTGGGCCACCGGGAACTTCTGGGCTCCGGAGATTGCCGAGTACAAGGGTCTTTACTATGTGTATTACGTCGGACGCCAGAAGGGCGGCCCCCTTGCGGTGGCGGTTGCGACGGCCACCCAACCCTCCGGTCCTTACACCGATCGCGGACCGCTCGTGGCGCAGAGTGCTGGCTCCATCGATCCCGTCCCCGTCACCGACGAAAACGGCGAGCGCTACCTGGTTTGGAAGGAGGATGGCAACAGTCGTCAATTACCTACTCCCATTTGGGCGCAACGACTCAACGAGGACGGCACCAAACTCATGGGCGAACCGAAGGAACTGATCCGCAACGACACACCTTGGGAAGGCAACCTGGTGGAAGGGCCATTCCTTCTCCGGAACAAGGGCTGGTTCTATCTCTTTTATTCCGGCAACGGCTGCTGCGGAACCGGTTGTGATTACGCAGTGGGTGTCGCGCGCTCGCGCTCACTGCTCGGTCCTTGGGAAAAGAATCCGGCCAATCCGATCCTCGCCGGTAACGAACATTGGAAATGTCCCGGTCACGGCAGCATCATCACCGACCCGCAGGGGCGATTCTGGTTGTTGTACCATGCCTATGCGGTGGCCAGTTCCGTCTTCACTGGACGTGAAGCGATGCTGGATGAGGTGAAATTTGGAACTAACGATTGGCCGACGATCAACGACGGCAAAGGCCCGGGTGCCAAGTCAGATTCCCCGTTCAACCGCTCGCAACGCAAAGCGGACTTAAGCTTTTTTGACAATTTCAAGGAAGCCCGGTTGCAGCCCGGTTGGCAATGGCCGCAGGATAACGAACCATCTGTCCGGCTGCAGAATGGACATCTCGGGCTCTCTCCAAAAGCGGCGCGGACGAATCGCCGTGCTGACGCAGTGCTTGCCCGTTCAACCACCACGTCTGATTACACCGCGACTGCCATTGTCGAGATCGACAAGTCGCGGTCGACCTGTTCGGTCGGGCTCTGCGCGTTTGGTGATTCGGCCAACTCCATTGGCCTGGCTGTCGGCGATGGCAAACTGGTATTGTCGCGGCGTGAGAAAGGGAAGCTTCTGAGCCTCGCTCAAGCGGATGCTCCTCTGACCTCAAAACTTTATCTGCGCCTGACAACGAAAGCAGGCTATCAGTTCAGCTTTGCCTCCAGCGTGGATGGCGAAAAGTGGATTCCGATCGGCGACGATCTTGCGGGGAAGCAACTGCCACCGTGGGACCGCAGCATTCGGATCGCGCTGACCGTGGATGGTGATGAGGGGGCTGAAGGAAGATTCGATTCCCTCACCATCACCCCCACCAAGACGGAAAGAACCGACCATGGCCCGTAGCCCATAAAAAGCTCGCCATGGCTTCCCATCAAACTAGGATTTCCCCGTTGCTCTATGCAAAAGCCCGATACCATCACCGTCGTCGTGAGTCGTCGCGAGGAAGTGCGCGCCCACCGCGCCGACATCTATTTCTCCGCCAAAGGCTCCATCCTCATCACCGCCGATGCCGCCTTGAAAAAGACCAAGGAAGTCGCCCAGGTCCTGCACCAACTTGCGGCGATTGGGGTTGCGGAGGAACACATCATTCTACGCGGCGTTCAGGGGGAAAGAAACACTCCCATTATCGGTTCGGCCAACACTGCCAGCTATCTGCTCCGCGTCCACTGCCCGGACTTGGAGAAACTGCCCGAGCTCCTCGGTACCCTCACCGTGCAACGCAATGTCGTCCTCGACCAGTTGGTCTGGCACTTTCCCGACGATGCGGCCGCCCAGGCCCGCTGGCTCGGTGCCTGTCTCGCCGAATCTCGTGAAAAGGCTCAACAGATTGCTGCGGCCATGGGCGTCAAGCTGCTCGGCGTCCACTCGCTCGTCGAAAAATGGACCGATCCCGCCGACGAGCAAAAGCGGTTTCTCTTCTCCGCCGCCCGCGCCGCTTCCACCGGCAAGACCGCCAACGAAAGACTGCCCGAACTCCACTTCCCGCTGATCACCACCAAGCAGGTCGAAGTCCGCGTCGAAGTCGATTTCCGCGTCTCCGCCTACGACTAATTCCTTTTCCTTCGTCCACGAAGCAGTTTTCTTTGGGCGTTGTTCATTTGTCATTGGACATTCCGACCGCAGCGAGGCCCTCTCTCCCTCTGGGGGGTATTTAACCGTTACATCGTTACAACCCAGTAAGGCGACGCGGGGTTTGCGCATTTTTGACAGAGGTTTGAGAAGTTTTGCTGTGCCCCAGCCCGTCGTGTAGGGGCCTTTTAGGAGTCTTGCAAGGCTTGGAAAAGGGGTCTGAAATCACCTTATCCGGACCCTTGCCAGGCCCAAACAAACGCGTCTGAGGGCCAGCCAGAGGGCAGCTTTCAATCGACTTCGATCACTATGTCATACCTCGGCGATCTGAAGCGCATGATAATTTCCACCCCGCTCAGGCAGGCGGTGCGGCAGGCGAGCCTCGCTTCCCAAGTGGTTCCGAACCGGCGAGCGTCCACTACGGAACCCACCCAAAGGCCCTCCTGGCTGAGGAACTCAAGGGACTCTTTCTGCCGCACTAATATAACCCATACATCCATAAAAAAGGAGCGGGCTCGGCTCGAACAAACGCCTGCCCGCTTCGAGCGAAGACTTTGCCGTTGCCCCACCGAAAATCAAGGATGTTCACCCCTACACTGGACGGTTCTGGGGTTAGGGGTAGCTTTTGCCAGTCATTGGGAGGTGCCAAGGTCAAAAGGGGTTGATATTCCTCCTTTGCTTGCGCATGGGGTGAATACCCCATATGGGCGTGAGCGGCTTGGAATGTGGTATGCTAAGTTTCTCGTCGATGAATACAGCAAACACAATTTTGATCGTGGATGACTCCGACGATGATGCGGTGTTGCTCAAGCTTGCCTTGCAGAAAGCGGGCGTGGTGAATCCAACGATGGTGGTCCAGAATGGGGCTGAAGCGGTCTCCTATTTTAAAGGGGAGGCTGCCTTTGCTGACCGGGAGAGGTTTCCGCTTCCCTCCATCCTGCTTCTGGACCTGAAAATGCCAGGCTTCGACGGGTTTGAACTAATGGACTGGCTTCAGCAGCAACCCGACCGTAAATCAACATTGATTTTCATCGTCGCCGGCGATTGGGAAATGAGGGGTCTTGACCGTGCCTACCGGATGGGAGCGCATTACTTCCTGATCAAACCGTGCAAACCCCAGGACGTTATCAACCTGGTCAAGTCATTCCCGGGTCCGTGGATGATTTCACCCCCGGCCCTGATTCAAAACAGGACAGAAAAGTAAACCTTCCTCTGAAACGTTCAGTTCCAAATGCGACTTATGCGAAGCCTCCATTTGTGAGTCCAAAGGTCGAGGCGGCTTTGCCTGCGTTTGCAGGGGATGCACCCAACGAGTTTAGTGCCCAGGTGGCGGTCGCTCAGACGGGCAATAGGGCGGCTGATCCGGGCAACCCAGGTGCCGAGGCCTGGCGGGACCGGCGCGGCCTGGGGAGCCGGTTTGCGGAGCTTGGCGAAGACGTTTCCAAGACTCAATCGGGGATGAGGGGCCGGGCGCATTAGAACGGCTGGCCAGCGGCCAACCAGGAGGCAGCAGTGTAGCCGATCAGGCAGCGGGTGACCGCACCCGCGACAATGGGGTGCAAGGTCCAGTCGAGATGGAACATGCTCCCGGCAATTGACGGGAAGGTCTTCATATCTGGGATCGGGATGATCACGTAGCCACCAGCCGGAGAGCCGTGCTCTGTGCAGACCGGATTAATATGACTGCCATCATCCAGCAACACCCAAGTCACAAGCACATAGTTAGTGGTGCAGACGACACGCGATTGAGCCATCAGGATGCCGGGCTGGATGCCGCGCAAGGCGAAGAGGTGGAACGACGCCGCATAAGCTCCGCCACCACCCGGCACGCCGCCGTAAGCGAAGTCAAATGGCGCGGTGCTCGTGTTGGGGATGGTGATGATGGAGCCATCGTAACCGGTCAAGGTGAGCGTGCTGAGGTCAATCTGGTTCGCGAAATCGGGAAAGGGAAAGTCCTTAAACCCCAGCAACAGCACGTCGCCCGCCGCCATCCCCGCGAACCGCGTCACGTTCGTGGGCGCATTGGAAAACACCGCCTGCATGGAATCGATCACGTCATTGATGCTCACGGCGCTGGAGAGTGCCAAATCCCAACTGCCAGTGGTCCCGCCGCTATAGTTGAAGGTGGATGCGCCCAAGTGGTAAGGCTCGATGGTATCCATTTCAGCAAATGACGGCACAAAGATGCCGATGGGCGCACCGGGCGCATCGATGGTGTAGCCGGAGTCCGAGTAAACGATGAACTGATGGTCCGTCCGGTTGGTCGAAGGCACGCCCGTTAACGCCGACCAACTCATGATGTCGTGATCGTTCTCCCCGTTGGAATAATTCTCCACGCAATCCTGCTGGAGAAACGCGCCCTGCGGGCTCGTGTAAACGCCGCCCGCAATGCCGTCTGGATCGCGCCCGAAGAGCGGGCCTTGCGCCAGGTTCCAGCCATACCAACCGCTCACCATGCGCAACAGCAAAACGGTCTTGGGATGAGGATCGGGGAGACCGCAACAGCATTTGCCAAATCGGATCGTCGTGCTCATCGGTCAATAGGGATCGGACATCAAGACCATGGCTTTCTTTTCGGTGATCACGCCGGACACGTCCACGCAGACGGTGGTCTCCTGGGCGTAAAGGTGGTGATTGTTGCCGTCCGAGCCCAGGGTGTCATCGAGGTCCAGAATGAAGCCGCCCGCCGCGCCGATGGCCGCGCCAGCCGCGTCGTGCTTCTCAATATAGAGCCGCTTGGCGACGGGGTTCAGACGAATCACAAACCGGTGGCCAGCGCCGTCCGGTTCGCTGGCGATGGTCAAGAGTGTTATCCGGCGATTGCCGGGGGTGCTGTCCTGGCGGGGAACGTTTTCTCCAAGGGGTGTGCTCATAATTACGATCCGGAATTGCGGCGGTTGGGGTCATCACTGTTGCGGCGACGCCAGAAGATCAGGCGTTCGATTAACTCAGCCGGGGCGAGATGCTTTTCCGGCCCGAAACTGACCACGGTCGTGCCGTTGGTGAAATCAATCTCCACGTCGGTGATCACGGCGTTCATGGTGGCCCAAGCCGCCTTGCCGCCTGCCAGGTTCAGCACGCGGCCAGGGGAGATGATCTCGTGAATGTTTTCCTCCACGATGGTGTGTTGCCCGGCGTACTGGAGGGTGGCGAGCGAATCGAAAATATTATGCGCCAGGCCGAGCGGAACGGGGTCGCCAGCGTCGTAATACAGCGAGGTGGAATAGGTGGCGGGGGGCGAGTTGGTCAGCTTGGTCTGCGTGGAGATGTTGTGCGCGGGAACCGAGTGATCCACCACTGCGCTACCAGGCTTTTTCTCATCATAGCTTACGGTGGCCTTGATGGTGACCGGGATCACCGTGACGGCCGGGCCGCTGCCCAGTTTCATCCAGGGGGCGATCTGGCCATCCTTAAACTCGTAGGGATAAGTGGCCAAGGAGACGGGATTGCCGTTGTCATCCGTGATCGTGACTCCGTTGGGGTGCGCGCCGGCGTCGCCATTGATCGTGGCATCGACCATCGCCAGGCCGCTGATCTCCGGCCGGGCCAGATCCGGGAGCTTGCCGGTCCAGAACCCGACCGTCGCGCACAGACAGGCCACGCTGGTGATCTTGGCCTCCGTGCTGTTCTGGGTGCCGCCGCGCAGGTTGATCGGCGCGACGATGGCTCCCTTGACCCGGCCCTGGGAGCCGGGCGGATGCGCGTCGATAAAAAACAGGGTGTTGTCCGCGCCGTTCACGCGGGACACCTTCTCGTATTGCAGCACGACTTCAGACGCCTGCAATTGCGGGAGCGGCTTCACATCCGTGGTTTGATGGTCCCGCCCGAAGCTATCTCCCCCAGCGTAAGGAAGCGTGATGGCCGTACAGTTGGGGCGCTGACGAATGTGGAGCGTGGGAGGCACCGTGCTGTAATCAAACCAAGTCACCGAATTGGCCACCAGGTCGATGCATATCCTGATCGCTTCGGCGCAACTGATGGCGGTCGCGGTCTGGATCGGGACGTTCCAAATTGGGTCCACGGTGCCGAGTTGGAGGTTGGCTCCGCACAACCGGGCATACGTGATGATCTGCGCGATCTGGTTGGCCACGCTGAGGTAGGTCCACGGACTGCCCGGACCCGCGCTGATATCTTGGAAAAGATTCAGACGGCAGAAATAGAAATCGACCAGCGATTGGCTCACCGTGTCCCAGCCCTTCCAGACATGCTGGAAAATGATTTGCTCCAGGTCATACCAGGGATCGGAGATCACCATGGTGACGTAATCCGCCTCCGGCCGGGCGGACGCGGAAAGATCGGTGCGCCGACCTTGGAAGATGATGGTCCCGACGTCCCACCCGGTGCCGGTTTTGAAAGTGCGGTTCATGCGCACGACCACCAAGCCCTGATCCGGAATTTCACCATCGGCGGTGGGGTCGCTGCCCGGCATGGGCAGGATCAGGCTTGAGGCTCCCCGGCTCAAGAGGCGCAAGCGCGGATCGGCGATGCCCCAGTCCTCAAAGAATCGTTCCTCTCCGTTATAGGTCAGCGACAGTGAATTCATGGTTAGTAGGGACGATCATTGTTGCGGCGGGCGGCCTGTTCAGCCAAAGCCCGCTTTTGCCTTTCCAGTTCAGTCTTATCCTGTGCCAGCATTCGGATGATGAGGTCCATGTTGGCAGTGTTGTTTGGATTGGCTAATGCCGCCGCCTGTATCGTCTGCATTTGAGCAACCTGTCCCTCCAGGTCTTTGATTTTCCGTTGCAACTCCGCTGGACTGGTTCCGCCGCCTGGCCCCGGAAAGTCCCGCGTGGGAAAGTGCGAAGAAAAATCGTAACCCTTGGTGAAGTCGAAACCGGGGGCCGTGGGTGCGAGCGGGTGGAGCATTTGAAATATCTGCTCCTGGGTAAATAGACCATGCGGACCGGCTGGGGTGATCTTTGGGGTATTTTTGGTGGCGTCGCTGCCAGCCATTTCTCCGGTCGCTCGGGCCACATCGGTTTTGTTCGCGGCGGCGGCGGCGGTGGTGGCGGCATCCAGTTTTATTTGCTGGGTTTGCTTCAGCTCGGCAATTTCCGTGGTCAGGTCCAAAATCTTGGTCGCGGCATCGGTGGCGTCCGCTTTGGCCTTATCCAGTTGCACCTTGGCAACGGCGGCCGGACCCGCCTTCGCGTTGGTCCGCTCCTCCAGTCGCTTGATCTCGGCCGCGTTTGCCTCCTTCGCGCCTTTGGCGGCCGTCGCCTCATTGAGAATGTGCTCAAGATCATCGGTGGGGACGGGCAGGTGGGTAAGTTTGAAACGATAGGCGAAATCTTTGTCCGATTGGCTGGCCTTGTCCCCGTCTCGGCGGGCGCGAATGACAACGCGGAGCGCATCCTCGCCCCCGTAAGCTTCGGTCTTTTTCAGCGCCTCCTTATCCAGTTGTTCTAACCCCGCCTGGTTCCCCTTGGCGGTGTTGAGCTGCGCAAGGTCTCTGGCCTGGTCGGCATCGGCCGCAGTGGCTTTGGCCTCGATTGCCGGCAGATTCTTCCGCAGAGCTTCCAACCGATCCACCTCATATTGTTTGGCCTTCTCCTTGGTGCCAAGCAATTCGGCATCGTGCTTTTTCTGGCGGTCAATTTCGTCCTGGCGTGACTGCTTCTCCACTGTGATCCGTTTGGCGATAGCTCCATTGTGGTCACCGGTCAGGGCTTCATCACGGGCGATCTCCTCCAGCTTTAAACCTTTTTCCGCGTCGGCAATCTTGGTCTGGGCCGCGTACCGCTCGTTGAGCAGGTTGATGGTGGTCGTGAGGCTGCGTTGGTAGAGTTCCTCCGGATTGACCAGGTTGGCGGTAGCCTCTTCATATAACGCCGCCTGAACGGCCGCTGCCTGGAGCGCGGCTTTTTTCGCTTCAATGGCGGCCAGGAAAGTGGGAGAGGCGGCTCGCTCACCCGCTTCTTCCAAAGCCCGGTTCGTTTCTTCAATGACCTGTTTGCATTTGACGAACGCTCCAATGGCGAGGGCAAGGGCGGTCCCGATGGGATTAACAAAGGCTTTCAGCGCGAGGCTGGCCAGGGGGAACGCCTGCCCCAGTTCCTGAATGGTCTTTTTGGCCTCCTTCGCGTGCTCGCCGAAAGCCTTTGTTTTTTCGCTCCCTTGCTCCGTCTCGTTGTTAGCTGAAGCCTGCTCCTGTTCGAGCGTCTGGAGGGCGGCGGCGTTTTTCTCCACCGCTTCGGTGGATGCGGCATGCTCCTTTTCAGCAGCCTGGAGGGCGGCGGCGGCTTTCTCCGTGGCCTCCGCTGCTGCCGCCTGCTGCTTCTCAAACTCTGCGATGACCGCCTTGGCCTTCTGGACCTTGGCCTCCAACGCCGCATATTCCTTGCCCGCTATTTTCGCGGACCCGATCTGGCGCTCCATCGAGGCGACGGCATTCTTTGCGCCTTCGAGTTCGGCGACCGTCTTGATCAGGACTTCGACTGTCTGGGATTGGTCGCTCACTCTAAATCGTTATTGGTTGAGAGTGCGGGGATCAATCCTTGTGAGCGTGGTCGCGGGCGTGGAGCAGGCCCCAACCAGTCGCGAAGGCGAGGATTGGCACCGCCCAATAATGGAACGGCCAAGCCTCGCGCCGGTAGTTTTCGACACAGAGCCAGACACAGATGATCCAGCAGATGATTCCGAGTGTGGTGGTTTTCCAAGATTTCATATTTTTATTTTCCTACCCAACCGGTGTTGCCCGTGCCCGACTCCTTGACGTAGAGCGTGGTCGCTGCGCCGCCATCGGTGCGGTAGTAAACCGAACCGATTGGAGCGGTGACCACGCTGTTGGGGGACCCGGAACCGGAGGATGTGAATGGGCCGGTGGAACTGTTGAAGGTGATCTTGTTGGTGACCACAGCGGCGCTGAATGAGGCGGTGGCTAAGACGTTGAGGTTGGTTTTGATGTAAACCGAAGCGCCGGTATTGGTGCACTCGATCATGGAGAAACCTGTGAGCGTGGAGTTGTAAACCCCCAACTGCAAATCTCCGGCAGCATTAAAGTTGAGCCACGCGGCGGGGTTGCCGGCGTTTTGAATGGAACCTCCAAAGGTAAGCGATGATGCGTTTGGAGTGCCTACAGTGTTGACCCACAAAGAGCCGAAGCTTCCGCTGCCAATATTTCCCCTGCCGGGTTGGCTGAAAACATTTCCTCCGATTTGAACACCTCCGTTGGCAAATGTTGTGATTGGCACGGTGCCCAAGCTTTGCGCCTGATTTGTTGCGCCGATATAGGTTATGTGATTTCTGGTGTCGAGTTGTAACAATGCTTTGTAGCCGGGATTTGCTGGAGAACCATTACCGACAATATCATCAGCAAAACTCCAAATCTGATTAGCGTTATCAAAGGTCAGAACAGACCTCGCAAGAAACGTTCCCCCTTTGTCAACTCCTGTTGTAATGTGAAAATCTGTGCCTGGGTTCATGGTGATGAGTCCAGATTTTCCAATGCCAAGTCCTCCAAGTGTGTTCGTCCCATACAGCTTGGGACACCAGCCGATTTGGAAATCCTGCGGCTGGGTAAGGGTGTAATTGTTGCTCGACGTGAATGTGTCGACGCCCTGAAAGTTAAAGTAAAATGCCTGCCGTGGGTCCAGCACGTGGCAGACCACTGAAAGCTCACCCAGCACAGCAGCGCCATTCGTGCTGGCAAAGTCAGGGCTGCCACCGTGCCAGATGTCCAATGCGGAACCAGGGGCGTAGTAATTGCTCTGCCAGTATTGCGAGCCGATTTGAAGTACGCCAGGAACCATCATGTTCCCATTCCAGTTACCCGCTCCAGTGCCGGTGGCGTGGTAATAAGCGGTGGTGTTGCCCTGGTTGATCCGGCCTTCGTGGGTGGATGAAATTGGCGCGACGTTGGTCCACTCATATTCCACATGACTTGTGCCGATGAGTTGCGAGCCGAGGTTGTTTCGCGCCGTGGCCATGCTGGCAAAGTCGATGCCGTTGTTGGTCGTGGCCACCTTACCGCTCAACTGCGTCTGCACGGCCGTGTTCGTGACGACCTGGTTCGTGGCGGAGCGGGAGGCGTAATCCAGCGTGCTCCACTGGTTGCTGGACATTTTCCCGGTCACGTTCGTGCCAGCGATGGGCAGGCTGAACTGGGTGTTGGTGCCGGAGCTGAGAATCCCGAAGTCGTTGCCGGTTGTGCCCAGGCTCAGGGTCAACCATTTTCCGGTGAGGCCGTTGAAGTTGGTGACACCGCCGATGCCGGCAAGACTCAGCGCCTGCGCGAGCGATCCTGTATTCTTTGGAAAGAAGTTGGTGGATGGCCCCGTTAGCAAACCGTTTGTGTCGGTGATGACGCCGGAGGTGCCGCCAACAGGAAGATTCGTGGGCGCTGACCAGCCAGCGGCGGAAACGAGGAGACAAAGGGAGAGGATGAATGTTGCTTTCATAAATTAATCTGCGACGGGGTTACCCCAATCGGTTTGGCCGTTGTTCACGCCATGGGCACGCCAGGGCTTGGTATTATCGGCGGCGAACGCAGCCGCATCCCAATACTGAACCTGGCCGTCCTTAATCCGCATGTTGCCGTCCGTGATGATGAGCGGGCCTTGGAGCGTTAAAGGGCCATTGAAGACCGTCTCGCCGTTCACGGTGAGCGGGCCATCAAATTGGATGGGCAGCAAAACCTTCAGCCCATCCGCGCTGAAGAAAAAGCACAACTGGCCCGGCTTGCTGAATATTTTCCCCGCCGTGAGGTTGTATGGGGTTGGGATCAAAGCCGGGTTGTAACGGGCCGCAAAATCATCAGCACT
>JAQGOT010000668.1 GCA_028293465.1 Pedosphaera sp.
GGAGGCTCTGGGGCGGTTTGAGCGGGTTGCGGTCAACTTAGACCAGTATGCCGGATTGGCGGCGGAACATGCGGTGAGTGGAATTCCGGCATTTGTAAGCCTGGATTCGGAAGGCGAGGAGGCAGCCAAGACGAGCGGCTTCATGGAAGCTGCGGCGTTCAACGAATGGCTGGCTTCGAGCATGACCAATCTGACGGTTTCGACGGCGATGAAGGCGGAGTTCCAGACCCGTAGTCAGGCGGTGGAACAGGCACTGGCCAGCGCGGATCTGGACGCGCGGATGAAAGGGTTGAGCCTGGCGCTCGATTGCTCTGAACGGCGGGAGAAGCTTTACCGAACCTTTGGTTTGGAGAAGCTCCAGAGCCTGGCGCGGTCCGAACCGGGCCTGCTTTTGGAGGGTTTGAATTACCCCGGGTTGATGGGGCGGATTCGCGTGGCAAACTTGCTCCGTGAAAAGCTCGGCGATGGTTTCAAGGTGGATCCTTGGGACCAAGCCCCCGCGCGTGAGCAAGCCGTCGCGGCGTGGAAAGGGCGCCTGGGAGCGAAACCAGACCCCGAGCGACCGACAAAGTAACCGCCTAGGGATGCAGGCCTTTTACAAACCGACCGCTGTCCCGCACGGAACGCGGTTGCATCTGGGTTGGTTTATGCTAAACCTTAGTCAACTCTGCTTTGGCAGGCCTGGCCGTAACAAACGTCATGAGCATTCTTACTGCTCTCAGGAAAAAGTGGAATTATTCGGTTGAAAGCCCGGAATCGGGCCGGTTGGTGTACCGCGAAGGTAATCGCGAATACACGTTCCCAATCTACGAGGAGGATGGCTCCTTGGTGCTGGTGGGCGTTCCATCAAGCCAGCGAATCCACTTTTTCTTCAATTGGTATTGGCATCCCACGGATTTTCCATCCACTGCGGCAGTCCGGATTTTCCCGCGGATTGTGGAACATTTCAGCGCGAGCGGCTGGGTGGTCAGAGTCCTCACCCGCGGAGATGCCGAGGAACAGGAACTCGAGTTTCACCCGGAACTGTTCGAGCATCGGGGGCGTGCCTCTGAACTGCTGGAGGACGCCGGGTTTATCTGGTTCAGCGATTACAATTCCATCGATCTGGTGCATGAAGAGTTTGGGCTGGAAATCGGCGGCATTCCGAATGAGCGGGCGGTCAAGTCAATCCTCGCGGCCCTCAAACGCGGATTTCCGCATTGGCACCACACGCAGGTTTGCAACCACGAGCAAGGCCGCGAGCCCGGGTGGACACTCGCCATTTGTATGTTCCCGCCTAAATCCTGCACCTCCGGGTCCTACGACGAGAGTTGAGGAGTCCGCCAACCTCGCGAAGGCCGGGATTTGCGGGCGGGGAGATAGAAGGCCCCGTCCAAGTTGCCGCCAGCTTCTTGCTAATGTCGCCGCGGCAAGGTGGAATGGGAGAAGTGGATGCCGTGCCGGCAGAAATCATCCTACACTCACCAACGCTGTGAATCTTTTTCCCCGCTTAACTCACTTTGGTTGTTTGACATCAGGGGTTAGTTGCCTAAAATTGGTTAATTCGAGTCCTCGCGTTTATGGCCTTAAAAGAACTGATTCAAGAAGCCTTCGCCGGCGTCCCTTACCCTGGTGATGACAACATCACGCGCTGCCCGTACAATTGTTCGGAGTGCCGTCGGATTGCCGATTATTTCAAGGGCAAGGAGTGGGCTCAACAGGGAACGGAGGAGTTGCGCAAGCATCATGTGGCGCTCTCGCTTTTCACGCCGGAGGCGTTCCATTACTTTCTGCCGGCGTTTATGCTGGCTTCAATTGATTCCTACGAGAAGGGGGACGTCATCCCCGACGCCATCCGGTTCCATTTCGAATATGCCCAGGAAATTCAGGGGCACTTCACCATGCGGATGAGCAAATTATCCGGTGCTCAACGGAAAGCCATCATTGATTATCTGATCCATATGGAAAGCAAGGGAGCGGGTTCCTCCGAACACGCCATCGGCATGCTTACCGAAGAGTCGGCCTATGCCTGACTCGAGGCGGGGCAGTGAAGGCGATTAATGCAGAAACGACTGGCGATTCTTTTTGGCGATTTGCACACGATGAGCGGGCGCGTTCCTGACGCACTTTCCTTCTCGGGCCTTCCATGAGCGGTCCAACAGCTACATCCGGCCCGGCCGATTCTCGCGATCTACAGCCGATCAATGACCCCTATGCCGTTTTGCGGAATCGGGATTTTTTACTTTACCTCGTGGGGCGGTTCATTGCCTCGCTCGGCCAGCAGATGTTGGTGGTGGCGGTGGGATGGGAGATCTACGAACGGACGCACGCCTTCCTGCCGTTGGGGATCGTCGGTTTGGTGCAAATGCTCCCCATGTTTCTGTTCACCTTTCCCGCCGGGCACGTGGCAGACAATTATCATCGCAAGCGGGTTCTGCTCTGGACCCAGATCGCGATGGCCGTCATCTGCGCGGGGCTGGCAGTGATCTCAGCCTTGCAGGCGCCGGTCGTGTGGACTTATTGCTGCCTGTTCGCCATGGGCACGGCTCGGACCTACATGTGGCCGGCGAGCGCTTCCTTCATGCCTCAGCTCGTGCCGCGCGAGTTGTTCGCCCGGGCGGTGGCCTGGAATACCGGTTGCTTCCAGATTGCCGCTGTGATCGGCCCGGCGGTGGGAGGACTCTTGATCTGGCTGACGCATCGGGCGGTGGGGGTCTATGCTCTCAATGCGGTGGCATCCGTCATTTGTTTCACGCTCCTCTTTTGGGTGCGCAGCCACCAGGCGGCTCCCGCCCGGGAACGGATGACGATCCAGAGCCTGGTCGCGGGATTAAAATTTGTTTATCGCACCAAAATCGTGCTGGGGAGCATCACGTTGGATATGTTTGCGGTCCTGCTGGGCGGGGCCACGGCCATGCTGCCGGTTTATTCAAAGGATATTCTACATGTCGGCCCGAGGGGGTTGGGTCTGTTGCAAGCGGCGCTGCCGTTCGGTTCACTGCTCATGGCCTTGGTGCTCGTGCATCGGCCGCCCTTGCAGAAGGCAGGACGGACTTTGCTTTGGGCGGTGGTGATTTTTGGGCTGGCAACCATCGGTTTCGGGATTTCACATTCGTTCTGGCTCTCGTTCGCCATGCTCTTTCTTTGCGGGGCCTCCGATTATATCAGCGTGGTGGTGCGGCATACGCTCGTGCAACTGCTGACGCCGGACGAAATGCGCGGGCGAGTTTCGGCGGTGAACAGCCTGTTCATCGGTACCTCCAACCAGATGGGAGAATTCGAGTCGGGCTTCGTGGCGAACTTGTCCGGTCCAATCTTCGCCGTGGTCTCGGGAGGCGTTGGCACAATTCTCGTGGTGATTGTAACGGCTGTAATCTGGCCGGAGATTCGGAAGTACGGGCGGTTGGATACATGAGGGCAGTGCGGCGAGTCGAGCGGTTTCGAGTCTGTGGCGAATCGTTTGTCCACCGCACCTCCCTTTTTGTCAGGCTTGCAAGAGCACCGCGTTTGCACTATTTCTTTGCCTGCTTGAAAATAACGGATCGCCCTGAAATCCCGCGCAAAAGGATTTCTTGTCTCTCCGTCCAACTCCGCTCAACGGCGCAAAGTGGTTACCTATTCTCATTCAAGACCAGCCAACCAATTAGATTTATGACGCCGCCAAGACTCAGCCTCGCGACCATTACGATCGTATCCCTCTCCATGTTTCTGTTGGTCGACACCGGCGAGATGTTTGCCCGAACCGACAGCCCGGAGCAAATCGCCGCCGGTCTCCGGCAGAAAGCACTGACCGATTCCGGCACCATGGACATCGTGACGGATTTAACGACAGAAATCGGCCCGCGCCTCGCCGGTTCCGCGGCGGAAAAAAGGGCGGCCGAATGGGCGAAACAACGGTTCGAAAAAATCGGCTTCGATAAAGCCTGGATCGAACCCTTTCCGCTCGAACATGGCTGGGTTCGCGGCATTGAAAAGGCCGAGATCATGGAACCTTCCCCCCAGCCGCTGGTCGTGACCGCCTTGGGCGGCAGCGTGCCGACGCCCGCCAACGGCATCGAGGCGGAAATCGCGTTGTTCAGGAGGTATGATGAATTGCTCGCCGCGCCCGTCGGATCCCTCAAGGGAAAAATTGCCGTGGTGACGCAGCCGATGGTGCGTGCCCAGGACGGCGGAGGTTATGCCCTTGCAGGGATAATCCGTAGCGTAGGGCCAAGCGAGGCGGCGCGGCGTGGAGCGGTGGCTTATTTGTTGCGCTCGCTGGGCACAGACGGACGCCGCACGCCGCATACCGGCGCGACCCGGTACGCCTTTGACGCCCCGCGCATTCCCGCGGCCGCGTTGACCGCTTCCGACGCGGAGCAACTGGAACGCCTCGTCGCCCGTGGCAAACCCGTCCGGGTAAAATTGCTGCTCACCCCGCGTGACCTTGGCGCCGTGACCAGTCAGAATGTGGTCGGGGAGATCAAAGGCAGTGAAAAGCCTGATGAAATTGTCCTCCTCGGCGCGCACCTGGACTCATGGGACCTGGGAACCGGCGCCATCGATGACGGAGCCGGGGTCGCGATCGTGAT
>JAQGOT010000669.1 GCA_028293465.1 Pedosphaera sp.
CGAGGCGTTGCCGTTAACGCCGAGCGGAAAGGTGAATCGGTTAGGGTTGCCCGCACCCGACCAAGGCCGTCCGGATTTGGATGAAGAATACGTCGCGCCCGCCAACCCGATCGAGGAGCGGTTAGCAGAGATTTGGCAGGAGGTTTTGAAACTAAAACAGATCGGGATCCAAGATGACTTTTTCGAGTTAGGAGGTCATTCACTGGTCATTGCCCAAGTAATTTCAAGGGTGCGGGAGAGTTTAAAATTGGAGTTGCCGCCTTCCAGCCTGTTTGAAGCGCGGACCATCGCCGCGTTAGCCAAACATATCCGCGCTGGGCGATGGAAGCAAAACGAGTCAGTGGGACCGCCCTTGACGCCATTGCCACGCGAGGGAGGAACACCGCTTTCATTTGCGCAGCAAGTGTTATGGTTCATCGACGTCTTGGAACCAGGCAGTTGTGCTTATCACGTTCCGGTTGCAGTTCGTCTGGAAGGGTTACTCAGTGTTGATGCCCTGGAACGCAGCCTTGGCGAAATCGTCCGCCGGCATGAAATCTTGCGAACCACCATCTCGTTCCAAGAAGGTGAACCGGTGCAGGTGATTTCGGATGACAGCCATGTGACTTTGAGGCGGGTGGATTTGGGAGGATCTGCCAAATCCAAGGGCGAAGAAGAGGCACGGCGGATCGTGAATGAGGAGGCTAAGCAAGCGTTTGATCTTGCACGTGGGCCGCTAATGCGGTGCTTGCTCGTGCGCTTTGGGGAACGCCAGCATATTCTGGCGATTACGTTGCATCATATTATCGCTGACGGTTGGTCGCTCGGCATCCTGTTGAAGGAATTAAGTTTGA
The DNA here is from genome assembly GCA_028293465.1 of Pedosphaera sp. Taxonomy (GTDB): domain Bacteria; phylum Verrucomicrobiota; class Verrucomicrobiia; order Limisphaerales; family Pedosphaeraceae; genus JAQGOT01. The sequence continues at coordinate 834 of JAQGOT010000669.1, forward strand.
TATATACGGCCTTGGCTGCGGGAAGGCCCATTCCCATATTGCCCGCGTTGCCGGTCCAATATGCCGATTATGCCCGATGGCAAAAGGGATGGATGCAAGGGGCGGTATTGGAGAAGCACGTTGCGTATTGGAAGGCAAGCCTTGTTGGGGCACCGCCCAACTTGAAACTGCCCTTTGATCACGCCGCGCCCATGGACCCGTCCAAGGGTTCGCAGGAGACGATGGTTTTGCCCAAACCTCTCTTTGAATCAATGCTCAACCATTGCCGACGAGAAGGGGTGACCCCCTTCATGTTGCTGATGGCCACGCTGGCGGTCGTTCTAGAGCGGTGGACCGGGCAATCAGACATGGTAATCGGGACCGTGGTTGCCGGGAGGAATCGCCGCGAGGTCGAGAATTCGATCGGTTGCTTCATGAATTTCATGCCGATCCGGGCTCGATTGACGGAGAATCAGACCGGTCGAGGGTTTCTCCTGAGCGTCCTGCAAACCGTGCTTGAAGCGCAGGCGCATCAGGAATGCCCTTTTGAAAAGATTGTCGAAGCGATCAATCCGGAGCGACGCTTGGACCAAAACCCGCTGTACAATGTGGCCTTGTTGCTGCAGAGTTTTCCCGGCGGCATGCTTAACTCGGAAGGTCTCACGATGAGTTTGCTGCCGGTGGATTTACAGGCCGTCCTCTTGGATTTACGATTCATCGTGGAAGAAACAGATCAGGGGATGGCGGTGGCCTGTGAGTACAGGGCAGGCTGGTTTGAGGTTTCCTCCATCAGGCATTTGCTCGACACGTTTGCAACCACCTTGGAGACCTTGATCCAGCAGCCAGAGACGCGACTCTGCCAGTTTGATCCACCGCAGAGACTTGCCGCGACGACAACTATCGACAATGTGCAGCAGGATGAACAAACGTTGGCTATTGCCGCCACTTTCGTGGCGGAGCCATTGGGAGACAGCTTAAAGTTTTGGACGAAGGAGTTGGAGCTTCCCTCAAGACTTGAGTTCGCGCCCTACAACCAGATTTTTCAACAACTGCTTGATCCCGGCAGCCTGCTGGCAACCAACGTGCGGGGAATCAACGTCGTTTTGCTTCGCTGGGAAGATTGGGAGAGATGCGAGGGCAGCACCGAGGCGGACGGGCTGGAACATGGGAAGGAACGACTCGAACGCAATGCGGAGGAGTTCATAAAGGCAATCAAAATGGCCAGCAGTCGCACGGCTGTTCCTTGGCTGGTGTGCTTTTGTCCAACGGCGGGTGTAACCGCGGATAACCCGCGCGTCGTCATCCATCAGCAGGTGGAAACCAGACTGTCGGCGGAATTGGAGCGACTGAATGGGGTTTACCTGGTCACCGCGAAGGAGTTAAACGAACTTTATCCAGTAGCTGATTACCACGATCCACGCACCGAGGAACTGGGGCGCATTCCTTACACACCACTCTTCTTTACGGCTCTAGGGACGATGATCGTCCGCAAGTTTCACGCGCAGAAGCGACCCGCCTTCAAGGTAATCGTGCTCGATTGTGACCAGACGCTCTGGGCGGGTGTGTGCGGCGAGGATGGGCCGAAGGGAATCCGGCTTGATCCTGCCCGTCTGGCCTTGCAAGAGTTCATGCGGGCGCAGTATGAGGCTGGCATGCTGCTTTGTGTGAGCAGCAAGAACAACGAGGAGGACGTGACTGCAGTTTTTAACCAGCGGCCGGAAATGCCTTTGCGACGGGAGCACTTCGCAGGCTGGCGTGTTAATTGGAGGCCCAAATCCGAAAACCTGAAATCCTTGGCACAAGAATTGAGGTTGGGATTGGACAGTTTCATTTTCATCGATGACAATCCAGTGGAGTGCGCGGAGGTGGACGCTAATTGCGGGGAGGTCCTCACCCTGCAACTTCCCGAGGCGCCTGAGTTGATTCCACAATTCCTGAAACATTGCTGGGCGTTCGACCATTTAAGATTGTCCAAGGAGGATCGTCAAAGAACCGCTTTATACAAGGAGGACCAGAGACGCGAGCATTTTCGCTCAGAATCCTCCACCCTAGGCAACTTTCTGGCCGGACTCGATCTCAAGGTTGTGATTGAGGCACTTTCAGAAAGCCAGCTCAGCCGAACTTCGCAGCTGACACAACGCACGAATCAATTCAACTTCACCACCCGCCGCCGCACGGAAAGCGAACTTCAGGCAATCCGGCAAAATGGCAATCCGGAAGTGTTCACCGTCTCGGTCAGTGATCGCTTTGGTGATTACGGTTTGGTCGGGACGATGATTTTGCGACCCGCCACCAATGCGCTGGTGGTTGATTCGTTCTTGCTTAGCTGTCGAGTGTTGGGGCGGGGAGTGGAACATCAGATGCTGGCCCGGTTGGGAAAGATTGCACTGAGACACGGATTGGAAGTGGTGGATGTTCATTTTGTGCCCACCACCAACTCGGCCGGTAGCCGGTAAACATAACCTCCACTTAGACTCTGCCGGTATTGCGCCG
>JAQGOT010000692.1 GCA_028293465.1 Pedosphaera sp.
GAAAAGCAGGCGGCGGCAGCCTGAAGAGTGCCGAGTGGTTGAACTTTCCTCCATAACCTCCTGCCTCAAATTTCTTCATGATCCTTTACCCGCTGATTTTTAAGCCCATCTTCAAGGAACGAGTCTGGGGTGGTCGCAACTTGGAGCGGCTTTATAACAAGGAACTGCCGCCGGAGGTGCCCATCGGCGAATCCTGGGAGATTTCCGACCGGTCGGGCGACGCCAGCGTCATCGCGAACGGTCCATTGGCCGGCAAGGATTTGCACTGGCTGATGGAGCATCATTCGGCGGAATTGCTGGGGTCGGCCCAACCGCCCGGAGCCCGCTTTCCGTTGTTGGTCAAGATTCTCGATGCGCAGGATAAACTTTCCCTCCAGGTTCATCCGCCGGCGGAAATCGCGCCCAGCCTGGGCGGCGAGCCGAAGACGGAAATGTGGTACATCGCGGACGCCACACCCGAAGCGGATTTGTTCGTGGGACTCAGGCGAGGGGTCACCCGGGCCGAGTTTGAAAGCAAAATTCAGGATGGCACGGTGGCGGATTCGTTCCAGCGGGTGCCGGTGCAAAAAGGGGATGTGATGTTCCTGCCCAGCGGACGTGTGCACGCGATCGGCGCGGGGAATGTCATTTTTGAAATCCAGCAGAACTCGGACACCACCTACCGCGTGTTCGATTGGAATCGCGTGGGGCTGGACGGCAAGCCGCGCGAATTGCATGTGCCGCAATCCCTGGCCAGCATTGATTTCAACGATTTCGAGCCGCGTTTGATTCACAGCATTTATTCCCGGAACGAGGTGATCTCGGTGCGCTACCTGGTGGACGATCCGCTTTTTCGAGCCGATGCCTGCCAGGTCAAACGCGGCCAGCGGTTTCACATCCGCAGTGAGGGGGCGCAGGTGCTGGGTTTGGTGCGCGGCCGGTTGGAAATTACCCATGGGGAAACGAAACTGGAGCTGAGCGCGGGCCAGTTTGCGTTGCTGCCCGCCAGTCTGGGGCGGGTGACGTTGACGGCGGAAACGCAGGTTGAATTTTTGCATGTTCAGAATCGCTGAACCGGCCCGTCGCACTGCGGGCTTGGGCGGCGACCTTGTGTTCCAGGGACAATTGCTCCATGTTGGTGGCGGAAAGAATTGATTCCCGATGTCCTCCAAACTGAAACAATTTCTGCAACGCTGGGTGATCAACACGGCGGCGGTGCTGGTGGCGACGCAACTGGTCAAGGGCATTGATTATGACACTTGGACCAGCCTGCTTGTGGCCACCCTGTTGCTGGGGATCTTGAATGCGGTTTTGCGACCGGTGCTGATGTTGCTGTCACTGCCTTTGGTGATCGTCACGCTCGGTTTGTTCGTCCTCGTGATCAATGCGTTCTTGCTTTATGGAGTGGGCAGCATCGTCAAAGGGTTTCACGTTGGTTCTTTTTGGTCGGCGTTCTGGGGGGCGGTGGTCATCTCCCTGGTTTCTCTCGTCTTGAATTCATTGACGGGCACGGGCAACGCCCGGGTCCAGGTCCGACGCGGCGGCGTGCCACCGCCCAATCGCCCGGATGACACCGGCAGCGGGCCGGTGATTGACGTTTAATCTCAAACCTTGGCGTAAGCCGAGCGCCGGGTGGCTACGCCGCGCGCGTGGAAGTTGCGCTCAAAGTCGGTGATGACCGCGCTCAGTTCAGCGGGCGTTTCCACCAGGCGGAAGGAGGGATTCGCCGCAAACACGGTCTGCATCTGGAGAAAATAATCTTCATCGTCGGTGCGAAGATAAATCACGCCATCGGGGGCTAGTGCCGAGTGGACGAGTTCGGTGAAACGGGCGTTGATGAGTCGATTTTTGCGGTGTTTCCGTTTCGGCCAGGGGTCCGGGAAATAAATGTGCAACGCGGAGACGGATTGCGGCGGCAACAGGTATTCCACGAAGTAAGCGGACTCGATGCGCAGTCCGCGCAGGTTGGTCAGCCCGGCACGCAAGCCTTTGCGGCTGAGTTTGCGGAGTCGTCCCAGCAGCCGCTCGACGCCCAGAAAGTTGCGCTCGGGATGGAGCTTGGCGTAATTCACGAGGAACGAACCGTCGCCGCTGCCCAACTCCACCTCCAGCGGTTGGGTCTGGGGAAAAATTTGGGTCGGCTCAAGCCGCTTCACGATGGAAGTCAGCTTGTAAATGAGTGTCGGGGCGGCCACGGCCGCGTCTGCGTGCATGCCCAAAATTAGCAGGGCTGTGGAGGGAAGCAATAAAGAGAGACAGGGAACCTAACTGGGAGATGATCGGGGCGGTGAGGTCTAATGCCCTTGAGCAGGGATTTCAAGGCCATTCAGATTACATCCAGATCAGATCGAGATCATGAGGAGCCTCAGCGGAGAGAGCGAATTTACCCGCGATTTTTTCGTTCTTTGGCGCGTTTACGAAGCTGCTTGAACGCCTCTTCGCCCTCCACCCCTTCGCCGCGATCAAGACTCGCCACGCCGGCGAGCAACTTCGCCTGAAATTCGGCCAGGGATGACACGGAAATCCGTACCAGATCAATGCATTCACGCCAGCAGTCCGGGCCAAGGCCAAAACGAAGGGGAAAATGGTCGCTCGGAAAGCTTGAGCAAATTGGTGAGAGAAATGTTACTGCGCTTTCTCAATCACCAACATCTCAACGGGTTCGCGGCCCGGCACAAGTTCAAGGCCGAGTTGGTCCAACAAGATGCGATCTAATATCGGGCGCGTGGGATTGGTCCAATCGCGTCCCTGCACCTCCCACGTAAGATCGAGGTCATACACGTTGGTAAGCCCGGTCTGGTCGATCACCGGAATTCGCAGCAGACTATTTTCAATGAAGGCGGCCACGAGCGAGAGGCTTCCACCTCGGATGGAGAGCTTTCCTTGGTTAACTTCGCTGTAACCGCTTGTCTTTGTCGTATCGCTGAGTTTCAACCCGGCGGCACCCGCATTTTTCACTCTGAGCATCAGCACGTCCCTGTCGCGCGTTTCCCGGCGGGCGACCAAGCCAAACTTTTTTTTCAAGGCTTGTTGCAAAGCTTCCCGCTGTAACTTGGGGGTGCTGGCAATGAAGTCATATTCCTCCTGCGGCAGATTGGCGGAGAGGATGACGCGATCCTCATGGGTGCGGTCTGAATCTGTCGGGTCTTGATAAGCGAGCAGCAGCATGGTCAGAACGGACGCTTTCAAACCGATCATCTTGCCGCTGGTCGATGGTCCGCCTCCGATGTATCCACCACCACCGCTGGCTATGCCAGGAATCGGCTGCGCGGGGCGAATCAAGACAACGGGCGGCTGCTGCTCCAGCACTTGTGGATTGAGGGCCCAAACCACTTTGTGTTCAAGATAGGCGTGCCGAATTTTTGGGAGGGTGACGGTGGCAGTGCCCGTCGCCAGTAAAAGTGCCGCACCAACGACGATTGCCGTTTTCGCTTTTGTCCAGGCCATAAGTTTCAATGTTCCCTTGATGAGTATTAATGTTGAACCGCTGGCTGCCGCGCCTTTGGCAATTGCCACGGCAGTCACAGATTTTGCCAGCACTACGGGCGCAGCTTGAACGGAGTTGGCGGAAATCGCCCCGGCAATGGTGGCCGCGGTCAAACTCACGCCGCGTTTCATCAAAAACGTCCGCAGCTTTTCCAAAGCGCGCGCAGTACGCTTATGAGCAGCCCATCCCTGAATGCCAAGCAGGGCGGCGGTTTCCGCGCCGCTTTTGTTTTCAAAAAAGCGCAACGCCAGCAGTGTGCGTTCCTTTTCATTTAGCCGCGTCATCGCGTCCTCCAAAATCGGCGCGAGTTGCCGCCAAACGCCGGCGGTTTCTGAGTCGTTCAAGGTGGATTGCATGTAAGCCTCCTGTTCGCGGGCTTGTTGCCTGGCCCTCGTCCGTAAAAGCTGGCTGGCGGTGAACCGCGTGGTCTCATACAGCCAGCCGGTGAGCGTGGTTCTTTGGCGCAGGCTCGCGGTTTTTTGGGCAAGGATAATGAAGACCGCCTGCGTCACGTCCTGGGAGTTGCCGACGCATCGCAAGGCAACTGAATAAACGAGGTTGATGTGCCGATGCACCAAGTCGGCAAAAGCCGACTCCGAATGGCGGTCGGCGTATTCCTGCATCAAATCCATGTCATCCATATCGGGCATCTACTGATTATTGGCCGCTGGAAGCTAAAATTGGACATTAATTTTAGCTCGGCCGTGTTGACCCAGGTGTGGCCCCTCAGCCGGATACGGTCCAGATCATCAAAAGCCTCGCGGGAAACTTCGCCTGGAGTTCGGTTAGGGATGAGACGGAAAGCGTCCGCCTTGTCCGGCTTTGAAACGGAGGAAATCGTTAAAAACGGTTGGGATGGGGCGCTGGCACCGGGTGTCCCCTCGTTAAAACAAGGGGTTAATGAGAACGGGCAGAGGACTCCGACGGCTCGCGGGTACGCTCGCCCCACCAGTTGCGAGCCAAGTCCTCAGTCGTGGATTGTTTCCGGAGAGGAAAAGGAAGCCAAAAAGAGATGGTCGGGGCGGTGAGATTTGAACTCACGACCTCTTGTACCCGAAACAAGCGCGCTAGCCAACCTACGCTACGCCCCGAACCAGAGGGACAACGTGCCGGTTACGGGAGGGAATTGCAATCTTGTTTTTTGAGTTAACGTCGGTGAGGGCGATTTGCAGGGGTTTGGCTGCTTTTTGGGTTGGTTGGCTCGTGCGCGGTTCTGGGAAAAGCGCCGTCGCCGCTGCCGCTCTGCCGGCACGCTCCATATGGCGGCGGGCGCTTTGGCGGGTGCGGCGGGGGGTGGAAGGTGATTTGTTACGCTTTTGACGGGGTTTGTGACGGCATGTTACGGCGATGTTACGCTTCTCATGCGGGTAAGTGGTTGGGGGTGAACATTGTTACGCTTGTTACGGCTGTACACCCCAAGGGAGGGGGGGTGGTTGGTTGAGGGCCTGAATGGCGAAGTTCGAATGACGAAGTGCTAGCGCGCGGGTGTTAGCACACGGGCCATCATGGGGGATGGGTTGGTTGACGTGGCTGCGGGTTATGAACCCGCGCTCCGGGGAATTGCAGGGAATCCAGGCAAATCCAAGTTAATCCAAGCTGTGCCAGTGCGGAGTGCGGAATTCGGAGTGCGGA
>JAQGOT010000700.1 GCA_028293465.1 Pedosphaera sp.
AACGTCACTTTCAACCAGCCGATATTCATGACTCCTTATCCGGGAACGAACCGCTTGGTGATGGTTCACAAACCGGGCAGGATCAGCACCTTTCCCAACCGGCGCGATGTTACGGCCGGTGAAATAACCCCTTTCCTCGACATCAGTTCCCGCACATTCAGCGTGTCAGATTCGGGAATGACCGGCTTGGTATTCCACCCAGAGTTCGGGCAGGCAGGATCCACGAACCGCGGGTTCGTTTATCTGACCTACAAATGGCGGCCGAATCCTGACCTGGGCGCCAACGGGGATTATGCCTACATCCGTTTATCACGCTTCACCGTCCCTGATGGCCAGATGGCTGCAGACCCCAATTCCGAGATGGTGATGGTGCAGCAACTCGACCGGCAGGAGTTCCACGACGCGGGATGCCTGTTGTTCGGTCAGGACGGATACCTTTATTTCTCGATCGGCGATGAGGGCGGTGCGAACGATGAGTATAACGTTACCCAACGTCTGAACGAGCGGTTAATGTCGGGGGTGTTCCGCATTGATGTGGATCAGAGACCGTCTCGCAGCCATCCCATCCGCCGCCAACTCTTTAACCATCCGACCACGCCGGCGGGCTGGCCGGAGAGTTTTACGACGAATTACTTCGTTCCGAACGACAATCCATTTGTTAATCCGGACGGCAGCGTGCTCGAAGAATATTATGCCTTGGGTTTCCGCCAGCCCTACCGGTTTTCGCAAGATCCCGTGACGGGACTGATCTGGCTGGCGGACAGCGGCCAGAGCACGCGCGAGGAGATCGACATCCTGATGCCCGGTGCGAATTACCAATGGGCGTACCGGGAAGGGACCTTCGCCGGGCCGCAAGCCCCTCCCGCCATCACCAATGGATTCGAGAAGGGGCCGCTTTGGGATTATGGCCGTGATCAAGGCGGATGCGCCATTGGCGGATATGTTTATCGGGGTGTTGAGCATGCCGGCTTTCTCACCGGCAAATACGTTTTTGTGGACAACGTTTCCGGCCGGATCTGGGCGATCACGTCCGATGGCACGACGCTCACGAATGTCGAGTATCTGGCAAGCATGCCGTCAGGTTCGGTTTACGGGGGCACGTCCTCGTGTGGGCGGGATGCGCAGGGTGAAATCTATTTTTTGAAGTTCGGTGGCACCGGGGCGGAGCAGGTATTCAAACTGAACCGCACCACGACCATCGTGCCGGATCCGCCCGCGCTGCTCTCGCAACTCGGCGTGTTTACGAACTTGGCGACCTTGGGCACGGCCCCGGGTTTGATTCCCTACGACGTGAACATGCCTTTTTGGTCGGATGGTGCGCGCAAGTCCCGGTGGCTGGCGGTCCCGAACGATGGAACGAATGATACAGCGGGCGAAAAGATCAGCTTCTCCTCGACCAACGAATGGCGGTTTCCTTCGGGGACGGTTTTTGTGAAGGAGTTCGATTTGCCGGTGGACGAGAATAATCCGGCCCTTGTGCGCCGGTTAGAGACCCGTTTCCTCGTGGTGGATCAGAACGGTGGCGTTTATGGTCTGACCTACAAGTGGCGGACGAATGGTTTGGATGCCGACCTGCTCGCCGGCGGGGATAATCAGGATTACGCGATCAACACGGCACCGAGCGGTGTGCGCACTCAACACTGGAGTTTTCCCAGCCGGCTGGATTGCCTGACGTGCCACAACGCCAATGCCGGTTTGGTGCTGGGCGTCAAAACCCATCAACTCAACGGAAACACCCTTTATCCCCAAACAGGGCGGACCGACAATCAACTCCGGACCCTCGGGCATTTGGGAATGTTTGCCGCGGGCTTCGACGAAGCGCAGATCGGTGGTTATCTCAAGTCGTATGACATAACCAACACCGCCGTACCATTGGTAAACCGAGTTCGTTCCTACATTGATGCGAACTGCTCCCAATGCCACCGGCCGGGCGGACAGCGGGCAAATTTCGACGCCCGCTACACCACGCCACTCGACCAGCAGAACCTTATCTACGGTGCGGTTTTCGATGCTGTCAATGACTCCACGGATCGCGTGGTGCGCCCCCAGGATTTGCTCCATTCCATGATGCACAACCGAGCCAGCCGCGTGGGGGCGCTTCAAATGCCGCCATTGGCGAAAAACGTGGTGGACGCGCCAGCCGTGCAGCTCATCGCGGATTGGATCAACAGTCTGCCGGCGGGACCGGGGGTGTCACTGGGGCTCGCAAATCCCGGGACACTGATTTCCGGCCCGTTCGCGGTGACGGTGCAGTTCACGGAACCGGTTTCGGGGGGCGCCGCAGATCAATTTACAATCTCCAACGCGCAGGCAACCAGTTTGACTGGCTCAGGCGCAACCTACACGCTGAACATCGATCCCCAGGTGAAAGGACCTGTCTCCATTCAATATCCTTCCGGTCAGATCGTTGGTGCCACCGGCGCGGGCAACTACGCTTCCAATCCCTTTCAGGTGAACTACGATCCGCTAAACCAGGTGCTTTCAACCTGGCTGCCGTTTGAAGAGGGTTTCGGAACGACGACGGCGGATGTTTCTGGTCACAGCAATCCAGGCACGCTCGTTAACATCGTTCCCGCGGCGTGGGTGCCGGGCCAGAGCGGGCAGGGTGTGGCCTTCGATGGCGTGAATAATTATGTGCAGATCAGCAACCACCTGGGCAGGAACTTCACCATCGCTTGCTGGGTTAAAACGAGCCAGATATTCCAGCAGGTGGACCCGACGTATCAGGGTACGGGGATCATCTGGTCCGACGTGGGAGGCGCGGCTCCCGACTTTACCCTGGGCGGCACGCGAAGCCCAGCGGGAGTGAACCGGTTGTCTTTCTTTGTTGGTGGAGGGGAGACAACGGTCAGCGGCCAACAGGAAATTAGCAACAATCAGTGGACTCATCTGGCGGTCACCCGCGATGGTGTGGGCGGGCAGTTCAAGATTTATGTGAATGGTTCTTTGGATGGCACTGCGACGGGCGCCACCGGTTTGTTAAATGCCAATCCGAATATCTTCATCGGCGGAAATGTCGGGGATGGGCGCTATTTCAACGGCCTGATTGATGACGTGCGCTTTTACTCCCGGGTATTGTCGGACTCCGAGGTCGCCACCTTGGTGCCGCCGAACGCGCCCCCCACGATTTCGCCAATCGCTGACCAGACCATTAACAAAAACAGCTCGAGCGGGCCGCTCAACTTTATGGTAGATGACCCTGAAACCCCGGTCGGCTCGCTCGTGGTGAGCGGCAGTTCGTCAAATCCCGTCTTGGTGCCGAACGCGAACATCATGATCAGCGGCAGCGGTTCCAACCGCACGGTGATCGTGACGCCGGTGACGAACCGAACGGATTCGGCCACGATTACCTTGACAGTGAACGATGGAAAACTGACAAGCAATACGTCCTTCGCTGTTACGGTGATCGGAGCCTCGGCAGCCTACTACAAACTGGATGGCGACGCCCTTGACAGCAGTGGTCAGGGTAATAATGGTACCACAAATGGTGGGGTTCGTTTTGTCTCAGGCAAGGTGGGCACGAAGGCCGTGCAATTCAACGGCACGAACGGCTACGTGCAAATTCCGGTTTCGATCAGGGACGATTTTACCATCGCTTTCTGGGCCAAGACCACCGCCACGGGTGGAACGCCGCAATGGTACAATGGCAGGGGATTCGTGGATGGCGAGGTGGGGGGCGTCACCACCGACTTCGGCACCGCGCTGGTGGGGAACAAATTTGGTTTCGGCGTGGGCAAGCCGGATGTCACCCTTACCGCGACCAATATTATCAACGAGGGTCAATGGCATCACCTCGCCGCCACGCGCAATGGTGCCAGCGGGCAGATGACCGTTTTTGTGGATGGCGTGCAACAGGGCAGCCTGACAGGAACAACGGGCACCCGCGCGGCGCCGCCGTTCCTACGCCTCGGCAGTATTCAAACCGGAGTCGGTTTCTTGGCTGCCACCATGGATGACGTTCGCCTCTATGACTATGTCCTGGGTCCCAACCAGATCTTGGCATTGATGAACACGGTCCCGGTGCTGGCGCCCATTTCCAACCGGGTGATCATGGCCGGTGCGAGCCTGATGTTCACCAACAGCGCATCGGATGCAGATGTGCCAGCGCAGGTGTTGACCTACATTCTCATGAATCCGCCCATCGGAGCGAACCTCAATGCCAGCAATGGCGTATTTGCCTGGCGTCCATTAATGGCGCAAGCTGGCACCACCAACCTATTAACTGTGAATGTCGCTGACAATGGCACTCCGAGCTTGAGCGCAACGCAGAGCTTCTGGGTGACTGTCACTCGGCCCGCGCAGCCTGGTTTAAGCGCTTCCATCACGGGTCAGGGTCCGTTTAAACTGATGATCTCGGGAGATACGGGACCGGATTACACCCTGCTGGGTTCGACCAATCTGGTGAACTGGACAACTCTCCAGACCTCAAATTCACCGGTGCCGCCATTTCTGTTTATTGATCCCAGTTCCTCAAACTATGGCCAAAGATTCTATCGTGTGTTGCTCGGGCCATGACCCGCGCGGCAAATCATCGGCGCACGGGCTTGATCCTTCAAGCGGGCGCTGGCAGCCTTCGTTACGACGGCCCGGTTTTCATGGGGAACCCGGCCTGACCGCGGAGAAGTATTTATGAAGCAATTTAAATTGAAAGCAAGCTGGGCGGTGGTCATCGCGCTGGCCGTTGGTTGTCTGGTCGGGCAAGCCGCGGGCGTGCCACGACCGGAACATCCCCGTCCGGATGCCTTCCGCGAGAATTGGGCGACGTTGAACGGTGAGTGGCAGTTCGAAATCGACGAACTGGGTGATGGCGAGAAGCGTGGCTTGACCTCGGGCCGGGAGCTTGGCTCGAAAATTGTCGTGCCGTTCTGCCCCGAGAGCAAACTCAGTGGCATCGGCCATTACGGGCTGATGACCAATGTCTGGTATCGCCGGGTATTTGAAGTGCCGGCGAGCATGAACGGCAAACGTGTGCGGTTGCATTTTGGGGGCTTGGATTACCAGGCGTGGGTATGGATAAACGGTCAACTGGCAGGCTCCCACACCGGCGGCAACGTGGCATTTAATTTTGACATCACACCGTTCCTACGTGACGGGCGCAATGAACTGGTGGTGCGCGCCTTTGACGAAACGGCCAGCGGCAAACAGGGCACCGGCAAGCAAACCCACACCATCAGCGAGGGCTGTGTTTACACGCGGACCACCGGCATCTGGCAACCGGTGTGGTTGGAGGCCGTCGGCTCATCTTACGTCGAATCGTTTTCCATGATGCCGGATCCAGACAAATCGCGGGTCTTGATCGAGGCGGCCGTAAATGGTTCCGATCCTGGCCTGACCCTCACCGTCGAGGCCTTCGTGGATGGCAAACGGGTGGGCCAGGATTCCTGCCCGGCGTCGTGGCGTGACAACCGCCTAGTGGTTAACCTGAGCAAGAAGCGCCTCTGGGAGCCGGGCTCGCCGTTTCTGTACGACCTCGAGTTCACCCTGACCCGCGGCGGCAAGCCGGTGGACGCGGTGGCCAGTTATTTTGGCCTGCGCA
>JAQGOT010000275.1 GCA_028293465.1 Pedosphaera sp.
AAGCTGGGGTTCCCGCGTTGCCATGGGGTCTTCTGCCCAAGTCTGGGTTCACCGGCAGTGTTGCCGCGGTTTCCCCACCGCGAACGGAGCGGGTGAACGCCGCTTTCAAGCCGTCATTGCTGCCTCACCCGGGCTCCTCCGCTCAGGCCAATCTCGGTGACGCCGCATTGCTCAAGGACGGTCCTGGCTCGCTCCGCCGCCCGGGAACTTTCGATGTGGACCGAAATGAGAATGTTTCCTTCGTCAATTTTTCCCTCGTAACGCCGCGCCTCGTATTCGGGACTTCTCCACCCAAAAATCGCCCCGATCATACCGCCGACGGTCGCTCCCGCAGCGGTGCCCCCCAACGCCGCCATGATGGGCCCCGCGGCCACAAAGGGTCCCAACCCGGGGAGAGCCAGCGTCCCGATGCCGGCCAACCAACCCAGCACCGCACCGGCCACCCCCCCGAGGCAGACACCTGTGATCGCCCCTTCCGGCGCTTTGGTATGTTGTTCGTGACCGAAATCCCGATTGCCGGTTTTGTCGGGCAAGAGTGCCGAAATATCGTTATTGGAAAAGCCGGAGGTCTTGAGCCGGCTCACGATTTCCGAGGCCTGCGCTTCACTGCTCGCGATGCAAGATAAATTCTTCCCGGACATAAATGAGGTTCGGCGCAGGACCACCGGCCGGTCTTGGCGCGATCCCGCAAGGTGGGCATGGCCGGCCATGGTGCCTGACGTTATCCAAGCTAAACGCGGTGAATGGCTCCTGCCATGGGGGAAAAATCTGAAATCAACGGAGTGCTCGCCCTTGGTCGCTCGAAGAGGCAAGGCTTTGGCTTGATCTGTTGGCGTCGCTTCAGCAGCGGTGATCCGCCATCAGTTTGAACGGGATCCACACGGAAATTTTGGTGCCTTTGCCGGGAGCCGATTCCAGTTTGAAAACACCATTGGCCAGCCGCACCCGCTCCTGAATCCCAATCAAACCGAGCCGCTTCTTGCTCGCGCTGGCCGTCTGTTGTTCCATCCGGAATGAGCGGCCATTATCCTTCACTTCCATCCGGATGCCGTTCTTGGATTCCCGGATGGTCAGCCGCCCTTGCGACGCCTGCGCGTGTTTGGCGATGTTGGTCAGGCTCTCCTGCGCCACGCGGTATAACACCGTTTTCTGCTCGATCTCCAACCGCTCCACCTCGGGCGTGGCGTCGAAGCAGACCCGCACCGCCGTCCGCTCCGCAAAGCTTTTCACAAATGAGCGCAGCGCGGGGATCAATCCCAAATCATCAAGCATCGCCGGACGCAACTCGCGCGAAAAGTTATGCACGGTTTCCATGGTCTGCTCCAGCAAACCCTGCGCATCCGCGATTTTTTTCCGCAGCTCGGCGCGACTCCCGTTGATCCCCTTCTCCAGCACCGCCAGGTTGACGTTGACCGCGGTCAGCGCCTGTCCCACCTCGTCATGCAATTCCCGGCTGATGCGTTTGCGCTCCTCTTCCTGCACCTTGAGGATCTGGCTCGACAAATAACGAAGGTTTTCCTGCATGAGCCTGGCCTGGTTGAACAGCGCGCGATAGTGCTCCTCGCTTTCGCGCAACTCCCGCTCCACCCGCTTGCGCTCCGCAATCTCCCGTTTCAACTTCAGATTGGCTGCACCCAGTTGGCGGTTGCGATCCTCAAGGGTCTCATTAAGTTGCCGCAGGGTTCGATTGGCATCCCGAAAGCCGCGGTGGGTGATCTCAAACGGGGAAAGGCTCTCCGTCAGGAAGGCCCCGGCCGTCTTCGCCATCTTGAGACTTTCTTGCGGGGTTGAGGAACGGGGTAACAACGCCAGCAGGACGTCCTCATGGATTTTGGCCATGTCGATGACTCCCAGGCCGTCTGCGACTGTCCTCCGGCCGAGTTCATAAGCCTGATGCAGCGCCCGTTCGTTGCCATGCGCGAGATATTTTTTTAGCGCCGTCAGATACTCCTGCGATAAATGGCCGTTGGGATCATTCATGCTCACCCCCCAGGTAGCGCACGACGAGTACCAGTCCGTCGTCGTTCCCCTTGAAGTGCCGGTCCAGCACCCGGTCCGCAATCCGTTGCGGCGAATGCTCCCGGTCCACGTCGGCTTGGAAATCCTCGCTGATGCCGTCAGTCGCAAAAACCAACAAGTCACCCTGCTGCAGGGCGACCTTCCGGGCCTCTAATTTTGGCAATTGATACCCCACCAACCCGCCATGTAAACGAAGTCGCTCAGTCGCGGGAATGACCGCCGGATCCCCCCGCAGGAGGATGCCTTGGACGTTGCCGATTCCCAGCCAGCTCATATTCCCATGCAAATCCACGGAGGCCAGCGTCATGACTGCTCCGCGGCTCATCATCAGGCCCCTGTGACATCGCTTGATCAACGAAACCACCGAATCTGCGGCATACTTTTTCAAGAGGGACACGGCGGTCCGGGCGGCCGTTGCCGCCTGGTTCCCCTGCCCCAAGCCGTCCACCGCCGCCAACAATTCCCCGTTGGCAAACGCTTTCACCACATAGGCGTCTCCCGAAACCACCTTTCCGGGACTGGGGCGGGCTGCAATTCCCCATTCGATCCCGGGTGATACCTTTCTAGTCTTGATTCCCAAAATGTCCCGCCCATTTCTTCATGGTTACGGTCGTGCCTTTCCCGACTTTTGACTGGATTTCAAACTCATCCATCAGCCATTTGGCGCCCGGCAAACCCGCTCCCGGCCGTTTGCGCGTCGAGTAGCCGTATTGCATCGCCTGCGCCAGGTTGGGGATGCCCGGCCCTTGGTCGCGAGCCACAATCTTGATCCCTCGTTTTGCTCCCTCCTGAACTCTTATCAAGGTGATTTCTCCACGCCGGGCATACTCCACGATGTTGCGCGCCACCTCGGAAATCGCGGCCGCAATCAGCGTGACTTCACTTCCCGCAAATCCCAGCTTCTGAGCCATTGCGCGGCCTTGCTGCCGTGCGCTCACGATGTCAAAGGACGAATTGATTTCCACTCGTGCATCATTTGCCATTGCTTCCCAATCTGCCTGGTTTCCGAGAATAATTGGTTCAACCTTCCCCGCCTTCCGAACCTCCCGCCCCCGCCCAACCTCAGCCATTCCGACCGTACGAAACACCGTGCCGCTTCGGAATCTCACCGTTGCTGTCAATTCGGAAAGAACATGCATAGCCGTATGACGTGCCGTTGAAGAACTGAAGAATGCTCTTTGCCGGGGGGCTGAAGAGGTTTCCCGACTCCCCGGCCATCTACCGCCCGAGCTTCAGACTCTTCCGCGTTGACCGACACCGCCCCAGCCACCTGCAGCTTGCTAACAATGGAACCGCCGACCAGGCTGTCATTCTTTATTCGTTCGTCCGAATTGCCTTGCCCACAAACAGGTTTGGGATTTACCACAGCCTTTGAAAATGACTGTAGGATCGTTTTAGAATACTCTTATGTTTGCGCCCCGTTAAACATGGGGTGAAACCCTACTGGTATTGGCGTCTTTCAAAGCCGACGTTCACCCGCCCTCCTTGCCAACCCGGGCGAACCGACGGAGGCTCATTTATGCGCACTTGCTGCTTGTTTGTTTTCACCTTTCTCCTTGCGTTTCTATCGCCCCTGCAATCTGAGGTGTCCCCGCGACTGGAGGAAAATCCACTGGCGATTCCCCGCCCCGGCGATTCCTGGCTGCGCTGTCTCTCTCCAACCGTGCTGGAACTGACTTTGATCACCACCAAACCGCCCGACCCGGCCCCTCCAGCAGAATGGAATTTTGCGGGTGACTATCCACCCGCCCGCCTCCCGGCCCCCGATGCATTTCAAGTCGTGGTTGCCGGCAAAATCCAACCAATAACCTCGGTCGGCTTCAAGCGACGGGTGATTTACGCTCCCCTCAAACAGCGGGACTTGCGAATTGGCAATTACCTGTGCTTGGTGCTGGCGAAACCACTATCCGACGGCGAGAAGGTCGAAGTCAGGAATCCGGATGCGAAGCTCTGGCCAGCGAGCAGGCACTTCACCGCCAGCTTCAACCCACTACGCTGGAGTCCCGCCATCCACGTGAACGAAACCGGCTACCTGCCCGGAAACCCCAAGGTGGCCATGGTAGGATTTTTTCTCGGCAGCCTCGGGGAATTGGATTGCTTTGAATCCACCCCCACAAATGGTGGCACCAAAGCAGCGGACGGTCGGGAACCGCCCCAGTTCAAGCTCATCGAAACTCAAAGTGGCAAGGAAGTTTACCGCGGCCAGCTGACACCCCGACCCGACCGGGGCTTTACTTTCTCCACTTACCAGAAAGTCTGGGCCGCCGACTTCACGGGGTTCAACCAACCCGGCGACTACCGTTTGCTGGTCCCGGGATTGGGAGCTTCATTCCCTTTCTTTATCGATGACGGGATCGCGGCAGCTTTAACGCGCACCTACGCCCTAGGCCTGTACCACCAGCGTTGCGGCACCGACAACGTGCTGCCGTTCACCCGGGATACGCACGGGCCTTGTCACACCGCGGCGGCCGAGATTCCCACCCCGGAGTCCGCTTTCAAGTTCACCTGGAGCGCCATCGCGGAAAAGAGTTCGGATTTCGCCGGCAACCCGCGACATAAAGCACCGCAGCTCAAGAACGAAGCCTCGCAGCTTTACCCCTTCGTGAAACATGGCAAAATCGACGTCTCGGGGGGCCATCACGACGCGGGAGATTACAGCAAGTACACGATTAACAGCGCTGCGCTCGTTCATCATTTGATTCTGGCCGTTGATTCGTTTCCCGGAGTGGCGGCGTTGGACAACCTGGGCATTCCCGAGAGTGGTGATGGCAAAAGCGATCTGCTGCAGGAAGCAAAATGGGAATCGGACTTTCTTTCAAAAATGCAGGATGAGGACGGAGGGTTCTACTTCCTAGTTTATCCGCGCGAGCGCGAATACGAAAATGATGTCACCCCTGATCACGGGGGCCCGCAAGTCGTATGGCCTAAAACCACCTCTGTGACGGCCGCCGCCGTGGCGGCCCTGGCCCAGTGTGCCTCGTCACCGGAGTTTAAACGGCAGTTTCCCCAGGCGGCGGCTCACTATCTGAAGCAGGCCAAAGCCGGCTGGAGTTTTCTCGGACGCGCCATCGCCAAGCATGGCAAGGATGGCGCGTACCAGAAGATCACCCACTATGGCAACGAGTTCATGCACGACGACGAGCTGGCGTGGGCAGCCTGTGAGTTGTATCTGGCGACGGGCGAAACCGGTTATCATGAAAAGCTGCTCGCCTGGCTTAACCCTTCCGTGGAGACCTCCAAATGGGGTTGGTGGCGGCTGTATGAAGCCTATGGCTGTGCGATGCGCAGTTATGCCCTCGCCGCCAGCGCGGGGAAGCTCAAGCGGGAACAGCTCAACCCGGCTTTGCTGGCCCGCTGTGAAAACGAAATCATCGCCGACGCCAAGGATCAGCTTCAACGGGCTCAGGACAGCGCTTATGGCACCAGCCTGCCGGCGGAAACTAAACGCTCCCGGAGCGCGGGTTGGTATTTCTCCGGCGATGCCGCCTTCGATCTGGCTGTGGCCTGCCAGCTTGATTATCCACCCCTCAATGATCCCCGGCCCAGATTCCGTGAAGCCATTTTAAGCAATTTGAACTACGAAGAGGGCTGCAACCCGGTGAATGTCTGTTACCTGACCGGATTAGGTTGGCAGCGACCACACGAGATCGTCCACCAATATGCCCAAAACAACCGGCGCACGCTGCCGCCCAGCGGCATTCCCATCGGTAACATCCAGGATGGTTTCGGTTGGCTGGCCCCGTACGGGAAGGACCTTGGCCGCCTGACCTTTCCGTCCGATGGGGACGCCCTTGCTCCATATCCCTTTTATGATCGGTGGGGCGACAGCTTCACTCTCAGCACCGAATTCGTGATTGTAAACCAGGCCCGCAGCCTCGCGTGCCTCGCTTGGCTCATGGCTCAAACGCCCTTGAAAACCCAAGCGTGGAGATCCGCGCCGGGATTCATCACCGGACTTCCTCCCGTCTCCCCGGTGACTAAAATGGTAACGGCTAAAGTCAAAAGCCCGGGCATGAATCTGGACCGGGCGCGCATCGTTTGGGAGGCAGGAGATCAAGAGCCGGCACTGGGAACCACCTTCCGCTTCCAACCAGTCAAGACCGGTCAGGAGTGGTTGGAAGCCGAGGCTCAATTGCCCGATGGGCGACGCGTTTTTGCCGCCACGAATTTTACCGTTGTCCCGGCCTTGGGCAGCTCCGGCGGGGCGGCGGTTCCACCGCCAAAAAATCCTTAGGGTATCGCTGGGCTTCTTTTCAGGGTCTTGACGCTAGTTGAGATCCGGTGCCCGGCAGCCTACGGTTTGTTTGACATTTATGGAAATATAAGTTGTGTGTGTGGAAGGGCCTGTTCCGTGGGATGCGCGAGCTTTTGTCGTTCGTTCGTCCCCAACCAAACCGAGAAACGAGGGGAATCGGCCAGCATCGCGCCCAACCGTGCCGGCACTTCGGGTATTCTTTCGCAAAACCAAAGCGCGA
>JAQGOT010000319.1 GCA_028293465.1 Pedosphaera sp.
TTGCCATGGGCATGGCTGTTGCCATCCGAGATCCCGCTGCCGTAAACAACCATGCAATTATCCAGCAGGGTGCCGTCCCCTTCCCGCACTGATTTCAATTTCTGTAGGAAATACGCGAATTGCGTCATGTGAAAATGGTTGATCAGGGCCAATTTCCTTATTTTTTCGCTGTTGTCCTGGTGGTGCGAGAGCGTATGATGCCCCTCAGGAGCGCCAATGTCGGGGTACGACCGCTCACTCCCGTCATGAGCGAGCACGAACGTGGAGATTCTGGTGCTGTCGGTCTGGAACGCTAGGGTCAAAAGGTCGAACATCAGTTGCACATGGTGCGCAAACTCCTTGGGGATGCCGTGGGGACGTTGGTAATCAGGCAAGGTCACCGCAAACCGCTCGGCCCCTTCGATGCGTTGCTCCATCTCCCGTATGGCGGTGAGATATTCATCGAGCTTATGGCGGTCAGTTGCTCCCAGGTTGCGTTTCAACTGGCTGGCATCCTCCATTACGAAATCGAGAATACTTTTTTGGTACCGCGCTCTCAGTGCCTGGTTCTCATCGACTTGTTTCCTCGATCCATTGCCAAACAACCGTTCAAAAGCAAGGCGTGGATCAACCTCCGGTGGCAATGGCGTTGATTCCGTTTTCCAGGAAATATTGTACGAGTACGCGCAGCTATAACCCGTATCGCAACTTCCGGATTGATGGCCTCGGTCACAGCCCAGTTCGAGGGAAGGGAACCGCGTCTGTCGTCCGATCCTCTGCGCTGCGACTTGGTCCACGGAGACGCCCGCTCGGATCTCCGCCCCGGCGGTTTTTCGCGCCTGACATCCAGTGAGAAAGGTCGCCGATGCCCGAGCGTGATCCCCGCCTCCATCGCCGTTGGCCCGGGCTTTATCTTGCGCCAGGCCGCTCAGCACCAGCAAATCCTTCTGGAACGGTTGGAGGGGTTCCAAAATCGCGGGCAACTTAAAATCCCCGCCGATTGCCGATGGCGTCCATTGCTCCATGATCACGCCGTTGGGAACATAGACAAAGGCCATGCGCTTTGGAAACCCCGCACCGGTGGCACCCGCCGCCGCGGCGACCACCCGGGACGGCACCATCGATTCCAGCAGCGGCAAGGCAATGGCTGTCCCTAATCCCTTGAGAAAGGTGCGCCGCGGTATATGCCATTTGCCCTTCATGAGTGCCATCAGGATTACCCGACGAAGCTAGCCCACGAATCCTTCAAACTCAAGCCGCGGATTTTACAGCACGTTTCGTCCGCCTTAAAAGCGAGGATGCTGAAGGCTCACCACCCAACTCCGAGCGGCCAACCAGAAACGACCGGTCCGCGCAAAACGTGGCGGCGCAAAACGATTGACAAAACCGCAAGGTTTCAGCCACTTTTGACTGTAATCGGAGGTTCGCACGCCAGTTTCAGCCGTGCCGAGCCTGTCAAATAGCCATATTAGCCGAAGACCCACGAAGTGGGATTCACGCTTTCAAAAGGATTCACTATGTCTCGATCAAAACTCTCACTGCTCTCCGCAGTCTGCGTCTTGCTGCTTTCTCACGGTGAGGGTTTCGCCGATGCGAGCGTCAACTGGCCGCAATTCCGCGGTCCGCAGGCCAGCGGTGTTTCAGAAGCGGCGGCACCCGTAACCTGGAATGTTCAATCAGGAGAAAACATCCGCTGGCAAACCCCCATTCCCGGGCTTGGTCACGCCTGCCCCATCATCTGGCAGGACCGCATCTACGTCGCGACGGCGGTGAAACCGGGCGCGAAGCCCGAACTCAAAGTGGGCCTTTACGGGGACATCAGCTCTTACTCCGAAAAGGACCCGCATCAGTGGCGTCTGCTTTGCCTCGACAAGCACAAAGGTAAGATCCTCTGGGACAAACTCGCCATCCAAGCCATCCCGCGCTCCGAGCGCCACACCAAGGCCACCCACTGCAATTCCACTCCCGCCACCGATGGCCAGCGGATCGTTGCTCTCTTCGGCTCCGAAGGCCTCTACTGTTTTGACATGGAGGGCAAGCAGCTTTGGCACCAAGACCTCGGCCGCATGAATCCCGGCTATTACGCCGTCACCGATTCCTCGTGGGGCTTCGGCGGTTCCCCGATTCTTCACGACGGCAAGGTAATCGTGCAATGCGATGTTGCGAGCGAGCAATTCCTGGTCGTGTTCGATGCGAAGGACGGCCGCCAACTTTGGCGCACGCCGCGCAAGGACGTGCCCACATGGGACACCCCGATCGTCGCCACCTCGCCAGGTCGGACGCAGGTGATCGTCAATGGCTGGAAACAAATTGCCGGTTACGACTTCGCCACCGGCCACGAATTGTGGCACCTCAAGGAGGGTGGTGACATCCCTGTTGCTTCGCCCATTCTGACACACGACTCGGTCATCCTTACCAGCGGTCACGGCAAGTATCATCCGATGCGGGCGGTCCGCCTCAACGCGGTCGGCGACATCACACCCGCCGACATCACCGAAACCAACCAGGCGGTGGCGTGGTGCCATCCCCGCCGTGGCAATTACCTCTCCACCCCGATTCCTGTAGGCGATCTGGTCTGGGGCGATCTCGACGGCATTGTCACCTGCTTCGACGCCGTGACGGGCAAGATGAATTACAACGAGCGGATCGGCGGTGGCGGACAAGGGTTCACCGCGTCGCCGGTGTCGGCGGGCGGCAAGCTTTATTTCACCGGCGAGCAAGGCGACGTCTTTGTGCTGCCCGCCACCGCCCAATTCAGCGTGCTGGCAACCAACAAACTGGGCGGCCTCTGCCTCTCCACCCCCGCCGCGTCGGAAGGAACCTTGTTCTTCCGCACCACCGAGAAACTGGTCGCCGTGGGATTCAAGGACAAGAGCACTGACAAACGATAGCGTGGCCCTGCCCATCCCCTGCTGTCCAAAGCAGCTGCTTCTGGAGCGGCAAACTCTCGGTTTCATTGAACTTTTCGCATGGCCAAGACGGCTTGATGGCGACCACTTCGCCTTCCCCACCAATGCCCATTTTCATACTGGCGATGAGCCTTTCCACGGGCAAACCGCTCCTCGCGGACTAAGCAATTACTACCCACTTTGGGAGCTAGTCAGCCAGAGATGAGTCCCGTTAGATTGGGAGTATGCCCCTAATCAGAAGCTCAGCAGCCTGCACGGCCGAATTATCGCAAATGCGGCGGGGTGTCTGCGGTGCCTGGTTGACCATAAAAACCAATCAATGAACTCAAAACTAAAATCAGTTGCCGGGTTGCTCCTCGCGGTGTTTTCTTTCTGCACCGCTCACGCTGCGGTTACCGCTTACGAGCCGTTTAACTACTCCACGGGAAGTTTTCCCAACAACACCGCGAGCACGGCCACCGGGTTCACCGGCAATTGGACCTGCGGGACTGCCGGCACGATTGCGTCTGGTTTGACTTATTCCGGCCTCACAACAGCCAACAATGCTCTGAGCTCAGGTGGCAGCAGAAAATTTGTGAGCCTTTCGAGTCCGCTCTCCAGTGGAACGCAGTGGATAAGCTTTCTGTTCAAAGCCTCCGGGAACATGGGTGGAAACATCGACGGCGTTTACTTTCCTAATGGGGGCACGGGTCTGTTTTTTGGTTTCGGTTTGGCGCCATTCTCGGGCACTCAAGGAGGCTTCGGCCTTGGTTCCACGACCACCACCGGCACCAGTGCTTTGGGAGCGGCCAATCTGGCCAGCTCCTTTCTTGGAACCTACGGCACCACCTATTTGGTCGCGATGCAAATTCAGTTCAATACCTCCGGGGCCAATGATACGGTCACGGTTTATATCAACCCTGTGGCGGGCGCAGCCGCGCCCGGCGTTGCGGCCACCTATAACGTCAGTTCGTTCGATGTGGGAACCATCTCAGGGATGGGTTTGAATGTCCAAGGTGGCGCCACGATCACCATCGATGAGCTTCAGGTGGGTGACACCTACGGCGATGTGGCGGGCTATGTTGCGCCTCCCTCCGCCCCGACGGGGTTGACGGCTACGCCGGGCATCAACTCGGTAGGCCTGAGCTGGGGCACCGTGAGCGGGGCCACCGGTTATAAAGTGCTGCGCGGGACGACCACGGCGAATTACACGGTGACCAACAGCGCGACGGTGAATTCGTACTCTGACAATACGGCGGTCGGCGGAACCCAATACTTCTACGTGGTGCAAGCCACGAATTCTTCCGGGGCCAGCGCGAACTCTTCCGAGGTGTCCGCGACCCCCACGATTGCGTTGCCCAACGTTCCCACCGGGCTGACCGCCACGGGCTCCAACGGGGTGGTGAACTTAAGCTGGAGCGTCGCCACCGGCGCCGCCAGCTATAACGTAAAGCGCTCCACCACGAGCGGCGCGGAAGTCACCATCACCAGCGTGGCCACGACCAGTTACTCCGATGCCGCGGTGGTCAACGGCACGCCCTACTTCTACAAGGTTTCATCCGCGAACGCCGCCGGTGAGAGCGCCGATTCCGCTGAAGCGAGCGCCACGCCGAATGTTCCGCCTGCGGCCCCGACGGGTCTGACCGCCACGGCCGGCACGAATCAGGTGGTTTTGTCCTGGACTGGTTCAGCAGGTGCCGCCAGCTACCATGTCAAGCGCTCGACCGCCAGTGGTGCGGAAGTGACAATCGCCACCGTGGCCACGAACGGCTACACCGACTTTACGGCGGTCAAATTTACTCAATACTTCTACGTCGTTTCCGCAGTGAGCGGTTACGGGGAAGGCACCGACTCCGGCGAAGTTAATGCCACACCACTGGGCGCGTATGGCCCCAACGCTTACGAGTCTTTTAACTACGCCACCGGGACTTTGGCAAATAACACCCCTAGTACCGCCCTCGGGTTCAACAACAATTGGACGGTGTCGGGCGCTCCCGGCATCGTCGCCGGCCTGAGCTACACCAACCTCCCGACGAGCGCCAACGCCTACCAGCATAGCGCCGCCGGCGGCCAGACGACGGAAGATTTTGCCAGCCCGTTGGTCAGTGGCACGAAATTCATCAGCTTCCTGTTTAAAGGCAGCGGCAATTCAGGCGGCGACACCGTGGGTGTCTTCTTCAAGGGCAACAATGCCAACAGCCTCTTTGCCGGCTTCTATGTTCCCAACTCGGCCAATGCCACCGGCTTCGGGCTGGGCACCGTCAACAGCACCGTCCTCGGTGGAGCCACGGGCCTGGGGAGCGCCGTCAATATCAACAACACGTCCGTGCATC
>JAQGOT010000331.1 GCA_028293465.1 Pedosphaera sp.
GACGGCCAGGAGAATGATCAGGAACGGTGCCAGATTCAGAAATAAGCGTGTGCGCAACATAAGCGCCGGGAATTTTCCGGCCCCACTTGCCCCGAACAATCCGCGGTGTGAACGACGAACGCCGTCAACCGATTCGCTCTGGTCCATTTAGCTTACAAACCCAGTTTCTTACGCTTCCGATAAAGCGTGGCCGGATCAATCCCCAGAATCTGAGCCGCCTCCTCCATCGTG
This sequence comes from Pedosphaera sp., assembly GCA_028293465.1. GTDB lineage: Bacteria > Verrucomicrobiota > Verrucomicrobiia > Limisphaerales > Pedosphaeraceae > JAQGOT01. The sequence goes on from JAQGOT010000331.1 coordinate 232, forward strand.
GCTGTCTGGGCAATGACTTGACGCAAATGCTGATTTTCCAGTTCTTCCAGCGAAAGCGGCCCCCCCGCTAGAATCCCCGTTCCCGTCGCCACATGCGGTGGATTGCTCATATTCTCAGGCAGATCATCCAGCTCGACCCTCGTTTCCCCTGTCAAAATAACGGCTCGCTCAACGACATTGCGCAACTCCCGCAAGTTGCCAGGCCACGAGTAATTTTGCATCGCTTGCTCCGCCGATGGGGAAAAACCCTCAAGTTTTTTGGCGCATTGGCGGGAAAAGAAGTGCAGGTAGTTCAGGGCGATTTTTGCTACATCCGCTTTCCGTTCACGCAGCGACGGCACGCGCAATGAAATCACGTTGAGCCGGTAAAACAAATCTTCGCGAAAACGTCCTTCCTTGACCGCCTGCTCAAGATTGCGATTGGAGGCGGCAATCACCCGCACATTCGCCTTGCGGGTTTTGGCTTCACCGACGCGTTCGTATTCCCGTTCCTGCAACAGCCGCAGCAATTTGGGCTGGATCTCCAGGGGCAAATCACCAATTTCATCGAGGAACAAGGTGCCGCCATCGGCGAGTGAAACTTTTCCCCACGTCTCGGCCACGGCGCCGGTGTACGCACCCTTGATGTGCCCGAACAGTTCGCTCTCCAGCAATTCCTTCGAAAGACTGGGGCAACTGACCGTCACAAACGTGTTCTCTTTCTGTGCGCTGTTCTCGTGAATGGTTCGAGCCAGGACCGTCTTGCCGGTGCCGCTCTCGCCCAGGATCATGACGGTAGCCGCCGTCCCGGCAGCTTTAAGCGCCACTTCGTAAACCTTCTGAACGGCGGGTTCCGCCGTGCTCAGGTCGATCGTGGGGGAATCGGTGGACAGCCGCGATTCAAGATCCGCCAGGCGTCCTTCCAGTTTGCGTCGTCGGACAATCTTCGCCAGCACCTGCCGGATCTGTTCCGGCGTGAACGGCTTTGGAATATAATCCACTGCTCCGGTGCGGATGGCTTCCACCGCGTTCTCGATCGATGCGTAGGCGGTAAAAACCACCACGTCCAGATGCGGACTGCTCTTGAGCAATTTCGGCAGCAGTTCTAAACCGCTTTCGGTATTGAGTTTGAGGTCAAGAAAAGCCACATCGAAATGGGCTCCTTCCAGGTGTTTCAGCGCTGCCGCGCTGTTCTCCGCGCCGGCGGTTTCGTGGCCCATCCCCTCCAACGCCACCGCGGTGGTCTTCCGGATGTTCGCTTCGTCATCGATGATTAGCAGGCGCATATTTTTAATTAGCCATTATCCTAATCCACCGGATTATGAAAAGTAAGCGGTAAATCATGTCAGCATTCCGATCTCAAAAAACGGGAAGATCCCAAACTCCAGGGGTGGGGAAAGGGAGTTTGGGATCGGGGAGTCGGGGCCATGAATTCGTCTGGTCGGCCATCGAATCAATCGCCCCGTTGATCATTGAAATTTCGACTTAACATCTTCGTAACTCTTTTCCAGTTCTTCCCACGCTGATGCAAAGCCGGCCTTGGCCTTATCCCAGACGTCCTTGCTCGCGTCCTTCATTTCGTCATACTTCTTGCCCGCCGCACTGCGTTGCTCACGCAAAGCCGCCAGCGCCTTGTCGGCTTGCACCTTCGCGTCTTCTTTATAACCCTCGGACTTTTTGGCGAGTTCATCGATCTTGCCATCCAGATCTTTCAACTTCGTGTTCGCTGCTGCCAGAAACTCGTCCTTGCTTTGCCCGACGTAATCCTTCGTGGTGTTCAATGCATCCTTGTACTGCTCCTTGACCTCCTTGCCGGTAACCGGTTTTTCCCCTGCCGACGGAACGGTCTGGTCTTTTTGATCGCAACCCAGCAATAGTCCCGCTGCTGCCACTGCCAATAGGTAATGATTTAGTTTCATGGTGAGTTTTCCTTTAATTAGTTTGGTTTGGTTCGGTTTGATGTGGAAATGTTTATGGCGGACAGGCTCTCATCCTAAACATGCTTGCGTCCCAGGATTAACGACACCAGGAAAACCACCAGGAAAACCGCGAACAGGATTTTCGCAATTCCCGCCGCCGTCCCGGCTATGCCTGTAAAGCCAAGCAGCGCTGCGAGCAACGCGACGATTAAGAATGTCAGAGTCCAGCTTAACATAACGATGGTTCCTTTCTTGGGTTGAGCGTTTCATGCGGTCAGGGAGCTGTCTGAGAAACGCAAATACGGCCAACGATCCGGGCGCTCCGGTGATCCCCACGGCGGCGGAACGACCTGGGTCGTGTCGCGAATTCTCACCGAGGTAGCTTCCTCCACCAGCCACTCGATCTCCAGCTTCTGCACCGATGGGCAACTTTCGACCGTTGCGTTTTCCGTCTGCTTTTCTCTCATAGGGCTCTCTTTTTCTGACCTTGTTGCTTGTGCAGTGCCTATTCAGCGTAACGCGTGCCACTTGAATGAGATCTCGTTAACCTCCTTATGCATAATAGCTTGCGCAGTATTGGCTTCGGTTTTGTTTATTGACTGCTGGCGAATCATGCAATTTGCAAGCGCAGTTCTTCCCGCAAGTTGCAATTTGCCACCTGACAAACCATCCTCCTCACAACCCAAGCTCCAACCCCAATTCCCAAGTCACGGCCCTGCGCATCCGCAGGGCCGTCAATCCAAACTCAAACCGTCCATCGCAAATCAGGATTCGCGGATCGTCGCCTGCACATCCCGCTTCAACTGCTCCACCAATTTCTCATGCGCCCCGTTCACCTCGGCATCGGTCAACGTCCGCTCCACATTCCGGTACGTGAACGCGTAGGCCATGCTCTTTTGTCCTGCCGGCACGTTCTTGCCGCGAAACACATCAAACAACTGCACGTTCTCCAGGTTCTGTGGCTTGGCTTGCTTCACCGTGTTCAGCACGGCTTCGTGCGTTGTCGCTTCCGGCACCAACATCGCCACGTCGCGTCGGATGGTCGGAAACGCCGGCAGCGGCTTCAGCGTCTTCGCCGTCTTCCGCCACTTCAGCAGCAAATCCAGATTCAACTCCGCCATCAGCACCGCATCGCGCAAATCATAACGCTTCGCCAGGACCGGCAACAACTGGCCCATCTCGCCGATGCTCAATTTGCCCAGTCGCACATTCGCCGATTCCAAAAACAGCGCGGTGCTCTCCGCATTGCGGACGTAACCTGCTCCGCGCACACCGAACTGCTCGAAGAACTCCTCCACCACGCCCTTCAAATCGTAAATGTCATACCGCGCATCGCGATCATCGCCCGACCAGAATGTCGGATTCCGCAACCCAGTCAGCGCGATCGCCACCCGCCGTTCCTCCTGCACCTGGCCGTTGACTTGCAGGAACACCCGCCCGATTTCGAACAATGCCACGTCGCTGTTCTTCCGGTTCAGATTGTGCCGCAACGCATCTAGCAAACCGGGCAACAGGCTCGGACGCAGCACATTCATGTCGCTGCTCAACGGGTTCGCCAGCGGGATCGCTCCCTCTACGCCCGCCGATTTATCCGAGATCAACGTCTGCCCCTGCGCCTCATTCATCCCCAGCCCGGTCAGGATGCGCCGCGCCTCCGCCAGTTGATCATGCACCGCGTCGTACGGATTCGATCCGATGGCGCCGCGCGGCGGTGTGGATCTGATATTATCCACGCCGTACATGCGCGTGATCTCCTCGATCAAATCCACTTCGCGCTTCAAATCCACCCGGAACGTCGGCACCACCACCATGCAATACTCATCGGCGTTCTCGACCGCCACTTCCAGCCCAAGCTGCCGCAAATACTTCGCGTTCTCCGCCGGCGAAACTTTCACCCCCAGCAGCTCGCAGACTTTATGATGCCGCAAGGTGATTTCCTTGAGCTTCACCGGATGCGGATACACATCAATCACCCCCTCTGCAAGCTCGCCGCCCGCCGTCTGCAATATTAATTGCGCCGCGCGCTGGCTGGCCCAATCGCAAATCCCCACATCCCCGCCGCGCTCGAACCGATACGACGACTCGGTCCGCAATTCAAGTTTCTTGGAAGTCGCCCGGATGTTCTGCGGTTTGAAATACGCACTCTCAATCAATACGTCCACCGTCTGATTGTTGATCTCCGTGTTCTGCCCACCCATGATCCCCGCCAGCGCAATCGCCTTGGTCTCATCCGCAATCAGCAGCATTTGGTTCGTCAACGTCCGTTGCTGGCCGTCGAGCGTGGTGAACTTTTCGCCCTCCGCCGCGCGGCGGACAACAATCGTCGGCTTTCCATCCTTGCCTTTGGCGATCAGATGGTAATCGAACGCATGCAACGGTTGGCCGCTTTCCAACATCACATAATTGGTCACATCCACCACGTTGCTGATGCTGCGGATGCCGACCTTCTCCAGGGCATTCTTCAACCAATCCGGGCTCGGCCCGATCTTCACGCCCTTCACCACGCGCGCCGTGTATCGCGGACAAAGCTCCGCGTCTTCAACCCGCACCGCCACGAGGCTGTCCACCGGGGCAGGGGAGGACGCTTGGCCAGCCGGAATTGTTACCTCCGGAAACTTGAGCGGATTCCCCGTCACCGCGCTGATCTCCCGCGCGATGCCGATGACGCTGTTCAAATCCGGCCGGTTCGGCGTGATCTCCAGATCATAAACCACATCTCCGGCGGCACGCCCGAGATAATCCGCGAACGGTTGACCCACCTTCGCATCTTCTCGCAAAATCAGCAGCCCATCAACCTGGTCCGGCAGCCCAAGCTCCTGCGGCGAACACAACATTCCGTGCGATTCCACGCCGCGAATCTTTCCCACCTTGATCACGAACGGCTGTTCGCCCGGCTTCGGCGGCAGCGACGCCCCCGGCAGGATCAGCGGCACCTTGTCGCCCGCCTTGAAATTCTGCGCCCCGCACACAATCTGCCGCTCCCCCTGGCCATCCGCCACCCGGCACAGCGACAGCCGGTCCGCGTTGGGATGCTTGTCCCGCATCAGGACCTGCGCCACCACCACCCCTTCAAATTCGCCGCCGAGCTTCTGCATCCCCTCGACCTCGATGCCGACCATCGTCAGCCGTTCGGCCAGTTGTTCAGCCGACCAGTTAAACTCGACGTATTGCTTGAGCCAATTCAGCGTAACTTTCATGTGTTCATTCCCGTAACCGGGGCGCGCATACTAACCCAGTCTTCCCTGCAACCCAACAAATTTCAATCACCCCGCCCCAGCGCCCCGCCGCCATCCTTATCCCCACATTTTCGCCGCCCGGTCCCCTCAACTTGGATTAACCTTGATCCCCAACTTCCGCACTCAAGTTTACCACGATTTCTAGTCGGGGATTTCCGCATTCCGTACTGAACCAACTTGGATTAGCTTGGATTAGCCAACGGATTCTCATCGTCCCCGGCCTCCCCCAGCTCCAGCGGAGCGACATGTATATAGCTCGTCCCCATCGCTAGCTCCCAAGCGCCGTAGGTGGCGACACAACCCAATCCCCAGTCTGATAATCTTCGAGTCTGACATCTGAAAATCTGTCCATCACCAACTTGGATTAACTCGGATCAGCCTTGATTCCTTTCTCCTGTGGCCCCCTGCGCAAGCACCTCAGGCTACGGACCCGGTCATTTCCAATTCAGTTTGCAACCCGTCAAAGAACCGTTACCAACTTGGATTAACCTGGATTTGCCTGGATTAACCTTACGCGCCTTGATCACCCGCGACCCACCTCCACCCTTGTAGGAGGCGAGGTCACGAGACTTTAACTCCTCCCCCGCCAAAAGGCTCATCCGCGCGCGGGACGGCGACACAACCCGAGCCCCAATTTGATAATCTTCAGATCTGAAAATCTGAACCTCATTTCGTCCCCAACTTGGTTCCTTCGTTGCTTGGTTGTAAAAACCCGTTTCCTCCCCGAACTACAAATTTCAAAGAACCTGCACCAGCTTGGATTAACCTGGATTTGCCTGGATTCCGACCGGTGGCCGTGCGCAAGTACCCGTGCGCAAGCACCTTGGATTGGAATGCCAACCCGTAAGCACGCCAGCTCCCTTCCACCCTCAACTCTCAACCATCACCGCCTCCCCTTCGTTCCCTTCGCGACCTTCTGTGAACCCTCCCGACTCGGCCTTCTGCGTCATTTTGCGTGATCTGCGGGCAAGTCCCTTCCCAGTCTGATAATCTTCAAATCTGAACATCATTTCGTCCCCAACTTGGTTACTTCGTTGCCTGGTTGTAAAACCCGCTGCTTCCCGAACTACAATTTTCAAGGAACCTGTACCAACGCCATGTGCAACTTTCTCGAGGTCATGCTAAACTTCAGCCCCATCGAGAGTTACGGAAGCGG
>JAQGOT010000345.1 GCA_028293465.1 Pedosphaera sp.
GAGGACGAACTGAAAGCGTCGGAACGTGAGCGGATTTACAGCATCGCCTTGGATCAGTTGAACCGGCTGCAATCGCTGTGCAAACAGGGTCGCAAATATTTGAACAACCGGCTTGAGGATACTGAACTCAGGCCCGAAAAGGAAACCGACATCGCCGCGTGGCTTGGTCATGCCTGGCAGTTGCGTGAACTCAAGGACGCCGGCTTGTTGCAGACGGGCGTCGAACTGTTGCAACTCGCTTTCAATTCACACGATGACTGGACACGCCGGGAATTCGTCGAGACGGGCGTCTGGTTGAACTTGCAGACTGGCGCGGTGCAGTTGACCCGTAATTATCGCCCTTATCAAGCGGCCAAGCACATTCGCGAAGATGATTCGTGCTTTCACGTCATGATCTGCGCGGAGCTTTGCGTTTATCCAGGCAACCTGAATCCGCGCGTGCGCTGGGAAGCCAGCGAACCCCGCCCCGTGACCCAGGCGGATCATGTGCGGGCGCGCGAACAGGCGAAAACCGATTTTCGCACCGTGATCAAGGACGTGAAGACGCAATTGAAATCGCCGCTCGGCGACCGGCATCCGTTCGCGCTCGTGAAATATCGCGCTCTGGGCCGCTCGGGTGAGGCCATCATCATCGAGGATCAAACGGGCGAACGGCTCGTGCTGGCCGATGACAGCCACGATGGCGAGCCCGCGACGGTGCCGTTGCTGGCAATGCTGCCGAAAGCGGTGCAGCACGATCAGGTCATGCTCGTGCGCTTTCATCATGATCTGGATTCTCAACGTCTCCGCGCGAAGCCCTTGAGCATCGTGACCGGGAGCGACGTCATTCGGCTCACCTATTAAACTTCAACCAACCTTAACTTTATGAGCCTTGCATTAATTCAGGAATCCGCGAAAGAGGCCCGGCGTCTCTCCATCGCCGGAAGTCCGCTCGCGGTGGGCGATTTCCGGATGAAGAAACTCATCGCGCCACTGGAGCAGGCGGGCGCGAAAGTCCCCGTGTTCGCCCAGATCGCCAAAACCATCAGCGATCTCGTTAACGGCCGGGAGACCGAATCCGCCACGAATCTGTTAAACCTCAGCACCCTGCTCAACGCCATTCTTTATACCCAGGGCCAGTCGGGCGTGGACGGCGATTATCGCGAGCTCGAAGCTTTTGCCACCAATTGCACCAGCACGCGGACTCCCGCCCGCGTGCTCAAGCCGCTGGTACAAGCGTTGACCACCACGGGCGGCGGACGTTTTGAGGTTGTAAAATCGGCCTGCGAACGGGGTGCATTCAATGATCTGCGCTTGATTGATCCTGCAATTCAGGCGTTGGGGGACATCTATCCTGAGTTGGCCGACCTCGTGGCGGAAAAGATTCTCCCGGCGTATGGACCGGGCATCGTGCCGCGACTCAAAGCCACGTTTGATCTGAAGGGCAAGAAGCAGGATGCCCGAAAGTTGGGACTCATGCATCAACTGGATCCCGCCGGAACGGTGGCCCTATGCAAAACCGCGCTCGATGAAGGTTCGCCCGAGGTCAAAGCCGCCGCCATTGCCTGCCTGGGAGAACATGAGGAGTGCCTGTCTCTGGTGTTGGAACAGGCCAAAGCCAAGAACAAGTTGCTCCGTGCCGCCGCGCTCGAAGCCCTGGCCGAGCATGACCGGCCGGAGATCACCAAGCTTTTCAGTGAACTCGTCCAAGGCAAGGCGCTCGATATGCTCGTCGGCCCATTCCGCAGACTGCGGAATCGTCAGGTCCTGAACTCGCTGCTGAGTGAAGGCAAGCGTGCTTTTGACCTGATCCTCAAAGGCGACGAGGAACTGATTCCCCGCTATTGTGAAATTCTCGATTGCCTCGCGCATCGGAACGAACCTGAGGTGGAGGAATTCGTGCTCACCTGTTTCAGACAGGGCGACAAGGTCGCCAAGCTAAAGGGGGCAAAGAATTCCAATGTTGCCGGGGCAGATCTGATGTTGCGTCTGGCCGGATTGCTCTACGGTGTGGGGTCGCAGAAGACGCTGGAGGCCATGCTCGCCAAACGCGACGTGCTGCCGGCGATGGCATTCGGTTTGGTGCTGCGCAGCGCCTTGCGGACCTGGCCGGCTGAAAAAGTTTATCAGGAGTTCTCGCCGCTGCTGGGACAGGCCAAAGGCGCAGGCAAGGAGAAGAGCGACGTGATCGAGCAGTTCGTCTCCGCCGCCAATTGGGATGGGGACTCTCGTTTTTTCCCCTGGGGGTACAATGGTGATTTGGACGAAACCCGGGAGCAGGCGGTGATGAAAATAGCCTGGGATTCACGCTGGCTCGATGCCGCGATCAAGGCGGACCGGCAGTCAATGGCATGCTGCCTTGCGCGCCCAGGCCACAAGGCGGTGATCGCCTATTTGTTACATCCTGGCGAGAACAAAAAGACGTCGGATGCGGGTTCGATCATCCAGGCGCTGGTTCGGTGTCAGTATCCGAAGATCACGGATTTCTTCCTCGATCTGCTCGCGAAAAAAATAAAAAACAAAAAGTATCTGGATTACGAATTGCAATTCCTATTTGAGAACGCAAGGCATCTGCCGGCGGCTGATTTACCCAAGCTTGACGCCTTTGCCGTAAAGTTGGATGAAAAGTTCATGGATAAATATCTCGAGGCCCTTGCGCCGCTGCGTCCCACCCACCAACCCAGCTAGAGCTCTAACACTATGCAAAAAGACAAGAAGGATGACCTGCGTCAACCAGCCGAGATTCTCTTCATTGAGGAGCTGGAGGCGTTGACAAAGGCGGAGAAACACTCCGTGCCGGCGGGTTGGCGCATGTCGCCAAGGTCGGTGCTGACCTATATTTGCGGCGGCAAATGCGGGAAGCTGGAGATCACGCCGAAATACATCGGCCACCAGCGGCTCGTGGAAATCGCCATCTCGACCCTGGTCACTGACCGCGCGCTGCTGTTGATCGGCGAACCGGGCACGGCCAAGTCCTGGTTGTCCGAGCATCTCGCCGCGGCCATCAACGGCGACTCGACCAAAGTAGTTCAAGGCACAGCCGGCACGACGGAGGAACAGATTCGTTACACCTGGAACTACGCCATGCTCATCGCGCGCGGACCGAGCCATGAGT
>JAQGOT010000383.1 GCA_028293465.1 Pedosphaera sp.
AGGAGCTGGGCAAAACCCTGTACGCGCTCAAAACCGATCTCCTGCGGGACTGGCTGAAGCTGGAGCTGCGCCACCCGCGCATCCCGGCGTTGCGAATCATTTAAGCGAAAGTCCTGTCAGATCGGGAAAGTGTTCAGTTTCAAGTTTTCAGTTTTCAGCCCGGAAGGGCGGTCGATCAAGGCGAATCAAAGTAAATCCAGGTAAATCCAGGTAAATCCAAGTTCTCCGAATGCGGAATTCGGGGTGTGGAGTGTGGAGTGCGGAATCCTGGGAAATTGCGAGCCGGGCGGGATGGAAGACCAGATCGACACCTCTCCCCCAGCCCCAGTGGCTTCCCAAGCCCGCCACGAGTCAGTTTCCCGAGGAAGGACGTTCGCTGCGCGAATTGTGGTCCCCGATCGAGGCGGAGAGGGTGGCGTCGGACCTGACGGGCTGATCCAAGTAAATCCAGGCAAATCCAACCTAATCCAACCTCCTGAGTGCGGATCGCGGAGTTCGGATTGCGGAATTGGGTGAACAACCAAGGGACCAAGGAACCAAGGAGATCTGAAATCCCTCCCTGTTCGCGTGGTTCGCGTGGTTCGCGGTTGCTGCGCTCCTTCCTGATTTCAAAGGCAATTGCATTTTTGGATTGGGGAATCCGGATTGGGGCAAGGGTTAACCGCGAACCACGCGAAATACGCGAACGGGGAAAACCGGCCCTTTTCCTCTCTGTGTTCTATGTGATCTCTGCGGTAAAATGATTCCCCCGGTGGCTGTGCGCAGGCACCTTGGTTGCTTGGTTGTAAATCCTGTCCCATTTGGGGTGGGATGGATTTGGACTTTGGGGTTGGGGTGGGCTGGCGTAGGATATTAAAACATGAGGGATTTGCCACAAAAGCGGCTCGTGCCTTGGCTCCGGTTCGGCTCGGTAATCGTGGCCGGGCTGGCGCTGTTCTTCGTTTTTCGGAGGATCGATCTGCATGAACTGGCGCATACGTTGCGGTCGGCGCGGCCGGGCTGGTTGCTGGCGGCGGTGGCGCTCTATGGGGTGGGCTTCCTGCCGGCGGCCTGGCGCTGGCATTTGATGCTGCGCTTGACGGGTGGCGCGGTGCATCCGGGGGCGACGGCGCGGATGACTTTGATTGGTCATTTCTTTTACACGCTGTTCTTCGGCATGGCGGGGGGAGACTTTGCCAAGTCCGCACTTTACGCGGGTTGGTATGGGATGCCTTTGACGGAGATCCTGGCGGCGGCGCCGCTGGATCGGTTGCTGGGGTTCGGGGGTTTGCTGGCGTTCGTGGGGCTGGCGTTTGGGCTGGCGAGCGCGAATGGCGCCTTCGCCCACCTGGGACCGGCCTCGCTGAATGTGCCGTGGTGGTGGGTCGCACTGGGGCTGTCGCTGCTGGTGCTGGTGGGGGCGGGGCTGCTGAGGTGGGGACGGGAGTCGGCGGTGGGCAGGACGTTGCGCGCTTTCGTGAGCGGGGGCAGGCGGTTGTGCGCTTGCTGGCCGGCGGCCTGGCAAGGTCTGGGGTGCGGGTTCCTGGTGCAGGTGGCGTTTGCGGGAAATCTGGCGCTGAGCTTGCAGGCGGTCAGTCACGGGCCGTTGCCGTGGGCGCAACTGGCCTGGACGTTCCCGGTGATTGCGGTGATCAGCGCGATTCCGATCAGCGTGGCGGGGTTGGGCTTGCGTGAAGGGGCGTCGATGGCGTTGCTCGGGTTGTACGGGGTTTCGCCCGCCGACGCGGTGGCGGCCTCGCTGCTGACGTTGGTGGCGAGATTGTTTTGGGCGGTGTGGGGCGGACTGTTGCTGTGGCGTGAACGGCGTGGGCAGGCAATGACACGACCGGCGGCGCGGACCATTTCGGTGGTGGTGCCGACGTTCAACGAGGCCGAGGCGCTGGTGGAAACCATCCGGCGGGTGCGCGCGGTGCCGGAGGTGGAGGAAATCATTGTCGTCGATGGCGGCAGCCGGGATCAGACCTGCGCTGTGGCGACCCGGTTGGGTTGCCGCGTGTTGGCCAGTCCGCCGGGCCGGGGACGACAAATGCGGTTGGGAGCGGCGCAAGCGCGGGGCGAGGTGGTGCTGCTGTTGCATGCCGATACGTGGATTCCACCGGAAGCCGGGCGGGCGATTCTCTCCTGCCTGCGGGATGTGCGGGTGGTGGGCGGCGGGTTTTGGAAGACGTTTCGCGACGGTAGTCCGCTGCTGCTCGGGGCGCGGTTCAAGTGCGCGGTCCGGCTCTACCTGGGTCGCCGGGTGCTGGGGGACCAGGGGTTTTTCATCCGGCGTGAAGTGCTGGAAGGAATCGGCGGGGTGCCTGATTTGCCGCTGATGGAGGAGTTTGAGTTGTGTTCGCGCTTGCGGGAAGAGGGCCGGTTGGCGCTGGCCGATGCCACGGTGGCGACCTCGGCGCGGCGGTTCAATAAACGGGGCGTGATCCGGACCTATCTGTTGATGTGGATGGTGACCTGGCGATATCGCCTGGGGACATCACCGGAAAAATTGCGGGAACTTTATGACGGGAACAAAGTGGATGCCGGAGCGAAGCGGGCGATTTCGCGACCGGGTTAGACTACGGCGTTTTAGGGGGCTTACCCTGGGTGATGGCCCGGTGCACCGAGACAAGGAATTGGTCGAAGTTGATCGGTTTCGTAAAGAAATCGACGGCGCCGGCGGCAGCGGCCTTGGACTTAAATTTTTCTGCGTCACCGGAGGTGATGATAATGACAGGAATGTTGGCCACTTCCTGGAAGCGTCCCATCCATTGCATGATGGTAAAACCGTCCCATTGCAAACCGGAACTGCCCACGTCGGGTGGGTAATTGATATCGAGCACGATCAGGTCGGGCTTGGTCTGGCGAGCGGCACTGACGGCGGCGGCACCCTCGGTGGCGGTAAGGACCTCGAACCCGCAGGCCTGCAACTTGAGCTCGAAGGCTTTCAAGACCACTTGGTTGTCGTCCACGACCAAGATTTTGCGGCCCTTGCCGATACTGTCGCTGGGGCGAGAGGTGGAGGCTTCAGTCGATGCAAAAGGCGCTTCCTCGCCGGGGGGCGGAGGCGCTTTCTGCCATTTTCCGAACAGTTTCATGCGCGATTTATTTTTTTTTACGATCTCGAACTGCCACAGACCTGCACAATTCTTGGACACCCATATGGCCAAGTCTTATACGCGAACCCGTGGCATCGAGCAATGCACTTTGATGGAACCGTCCGCTTTTTGCATAACCTTCATGCTTTCGTTGCCTTACCGCGTGTCCATGCCATTGGTCCTAGCCGCTATCATGCCAGCATGGCCAAGCAGCCCGCGTTTTGTTAGCTTCTCACCAACGTGACAAACAAATTTTACAGCCCGGGAGAACAACGCGCCGCCAGGGTGAACGATCTTTTCGCCACCATCGCGCCGCGTTACGACCTGATCAACGATCTCCAAAGCTTCGGCCTGCACCGCTATTGGAAGCAGCGCCTGGTCAAGTTGGCCAAGGGTCGGCCGGGGGAGCGAGCCTTGGATCTTTGCTGCGGCACGGGAGATGTCGCCTTTGCCCTCGCACGGCAGGGAATGGACGTGACCGGACTGGATTTCAGTGAGCCGATGCTGGCGGTGGCGGACCAGCGATTGAAAAGCCAAAGCTCGAGGGAGAAGGCTGACGAGGGGGGGGCTGGCGTCCGGTTTTTGCGCGGGGACGCCCAGCACATTCCTTTTCCAGATGCCAGCTTCGATGTGGTTACCATCAGCTATGGATTGCGGAATCTGGCGGATTGGGAGGCCGGCCTGCGCGAGATGCGGCGGGTGGTGCGGCCGGGCGGGCGGTTGCTCGTGCTGGATTTTGGCAAACCCGAGAACGCGCTGTGGCGAGGCATCTACTTCAGCTACTTGAAGTGCTTCGTGCCGCTGCTCGGTCGCCTGCTCTGCGGGGATGCCGACACACACGGATATATTTTGGAGTCGTTAAAGCACTACGCGGCGCAAAAGGGCGTGGCAGCGAAAATGCGGGAACTCCAGCTCGACCATGTGCGCATCATCGATTTGATGGGCGGCATGATGAGCATCAACTACGGGGAACGGCTGCGGTGAAAGTCGTTGCCAATCCGGAAGCATTTCAGCCAACATTCAGGCGTTGTGAACTTTCGTGACAAGCTCATTGCCTGGGACAATCTGCCGGCCTGGCGGGCGGCCATCCGCGCCCAAAACCGCAAGTTGGTGGTGACCAACGGGTGCTTTGACCTGCTCCACTTGGGGCATGTGACCTACCTGGAGGCGGCACGCAATCTCGGTGACGCCCTCCTCATCGGCTTGAACAGTGATGCCGCCGTGCATGAACTGAAAGGGCCGGGTCGGCCGGTAAACAGCGAGGCTGACCGCGCTGCCGTGCTCGCGGCCTTGGAAAGTGTGGACGGCGTTTGCATTTTTACCGACCGCGCCGCCGCCCGCTTTCTCGCGCTCGCTCAACCGGATATTTACGTCAAAGGCGGCGATTACACGCTCGACACCTTGAACCAGGAGGAACGCCAAATCGTGGAAAAGGCGGGTGGGCAGATTGCGCTCATCCCGTTTGTGCCGGGGAAAAGCACCACCGGGCTGCTCCAGAAGATTTCACGCTTATAAGAAGCTTTATGGAAGGCGGCAAAATAATATTGTCTGGCACGGATTCCGGCTGCCTGATGCGCCCTTTAACTCCATGCGCTTTCTGATGCTGAGCTGGCGGGATCCGAAAAACCCCAAGGGCGGCGGTGCCGAACGGGTGTCCAAAGCCTACCTCGCGGAGTTGGTCCGGCGCGGTCATGAAGCCTTTTGGTTCGCCAACGATTTCCCCGGCGGAAAACGGGAGGAAAGCGTTGAGGGAATAAAAATCATTCGCGGCGGCGGTACGGGGACCTCCATTCTGAAGGCAATTCAATGGTATCGGCAGCAACCGCCGTTTGACCTGGTAATTGACCAACATCACGGCATCCCTTGGTACGCCCCGTGGTGGTGCAGAACCAACTCCATCGCCTATATTCACGAAGTTTTGGGGCCGACTTGGAGGGCATTCCATTCCTGGCCGGTCAGTGCCATCGGTGAATCACAGGAACGCTGGACGCATTGGCTTTATCGCAAAGTCCCGTTTTGGACCCCTTCTGAATCCACCAAGAAAAGGCTCCTGGCCAATGGCGTGCGGGAGGTTTCTGTTTTCCCCAACGGGACGGATGCCACCCCGCTGCCCAAATTGGAGGAGAAACCGTTGTCCCTGCCATTGCGGCTCGTGACGGTCTGCCGCCTGGCCCCGAATAAGCGCGTGGACCAAGCCATCCAGGCGGTCAAGTTATTGAACGCCCGGAGCATCGCGACAGAGTTAACGGTTGTTGGGACCGGCGAGAGTGAAGGTTCGTTGAAACAATTGGTCAAGGAGTTGTCCCTAACGGAACAAATCGTTTTTACCGGACCGCTCGATGAGTCCACAAAAAATGCCGCCTTGCGGCGCGCCCACTTCCTGGTCCATACCTCGGTGCGCGAAGGTTGGGGGCTGAACGTGATCGAAGCCAACGCCATGGGCACGCCCGCCATCGTCTATCCAGTGGACGGTCTCGTTGATTCCACCATCCATGAGGAAACCGGGCTCATGGTCTCGGTTGAAGAACCGGAAGCCATCGCGCGTTGTCTGGCGGCGGCGGCGAAGGAACCCAAGAAATATGAAGGCTATCGAGTAAACGCATGGCGGCGTTCCAAAACGTTCGCATGGGACAAGGTCCTGCCGTCCGCTTGTGATTGGCTGGAAGCACAGGCGCGCCAACGGCCACAACCTCGCTGATAGAAGCCAAACCTCAATCGAGCTCTCATGTCCTCCAGCACCAACCACCCAACCGCACCTCGACCACCACTGATCAGCGTGGTCATCCTCAATTACAACGGCGCGAAATGGCTTGAACGGTGCCTGGCTTCGCTGGAGAAGCAAACCATCTTGGACCAAATTGAAGTGATCGTGGCGGATAATTTGTCCACGGACGGTTCGGATCGGTTGGCGGAGAAATTGGTGCGGGATTGGCCCAACGGGCAATTCGTTCAGAACGGCGAGAACCTCGGTTTCTGCGAAGGCAATAATCGCGGTGTAAAAGTCGCCACCGGCAATTACCTGTTTTTCCTGAACAACGACACCTGGTTGGAACCCGCCTGTCTCGAAGTTCTGCTGCAAGAAACCGAAAAGGCCGGGGCTGATGTGGCGACACCTTTGGTGCTGAATTATGATGACGCCACCTTCCAATCACTCGGCGCAGGCGGCTTTGATGTATTTGGCTTCGCCACCGCCCGGTTGCCCCATGCTCAGACGCGGGAAGTATTGATGCCGGAAGGTTGCTCCTACTTGATCCGGCGGGATCTTTTTGAAGTTTTGGGAGAATTCGACGCGGAACTGTTCATGTTCGCCGACGAGCTGGACCTTTCCTGGCGGGTTTGGATTGCCGGACACAAGGCGGTAGCGGTGCCCGCCGCACGCTTGCACCACCGGGGCGCGGCCAATGTGAACCCCAAAGGCGAAGGCGCCGTGGTGGAGTTGCGCACCAGCGATACCAAACGGTTCTTTGCCAACCGCAACAACCTGCTCGTGCTGCTCAAGAATGCTCACAACCTGCTGCTGCTGATGGCCTTGTTCCAGGTTGGATTGCTGGCGGTCGAGGCGATCGTGGGATTGCTTTTGGTGCGCAGGTGGCGCTTCGTGAAACGCGCCTACGTGGATGCTGTCGCAGATTGCTGGCGGTTGCGGCGTCACATTTTGGCGGAGCGTAACCGGGTTCGGAAATTCCGCCGCCGGAGCGATTGGTGGATGCTGCGTTTCTTGCGCTGGCGACCCAATCGCTGGGACGAACTGCGGCGGCTACGCCAGTTTGGCCTCCCCAAGGTGACCCCGAATTGAGGCAGGGCGGCGCTGCAAAAGGAAGGCTGTCCGCCAACCTCAAATCGATATGGACTACGGCCGTAAATATTGGTTGCATCGCCGAAGGTTCATGCCTATGCTGCACGGTAAAGGCTGATCAGGACGCGCTTAAAATGACATTCAACCCTCCATTGATCAGCGGGCCTCGGTTTCAACCCGCTGTCGCCAACCGCCGTGGTTTCACCTTGATCGAATTGCTCGTGGTCATTGCTATCATCGCCATACTGGCCAGCCTGCTGTTGCCGACCTTATCGCGAGCCAAAGCCAGGGGGCAACAAATCGCCTGCTTGAGCAACATCCGGCAGTTGCAGATCGCCTGGGCTTCGTACAGCGATGATCATGAAAACGCCCTGCCTGAGAATAAATCCAGCGGTGCGGGTCAGCTCATCGCTGCCAGCACGACTAATTCATGGATTGTTGGAAATGCCCAAGCGTCGGCTGATCTCACCAACATTCAAAGCGGCTCACTTTACCCGTACACCCCGGACGCCAGGATCTATCATTGCCCAACCGACCGCTCCACCGTATATGGCACCAATGTTGAACGGATACGCAGTTATTCCATGAGTTCCTATATGAACGGTGGGGCAGCGACCCTCAACTTGCCCGGCATTGCCGGCAAGTTCACCGCCATCAACCCCGGTCCATCCACGGTCTTCGTCTTTCTGGATGAGCACGAACAAAGTATCGACGACGGGTTTTTTCTCTTTTGGCGGCATCCCGATACCACCTGGCCCAATCTGCCATCCGACCGCCATATACAAGGTGCGAACCTATCCTTCGCAGATGGTCATTGCGAACGCTGGAAATGGCGTTTCCCAAAGGTCTTTCAGACTTGGGGCCAAGCCTTTGCTAACGCCCAAGATCTGCAGGATCTGAGGCGAGTGCAGGCGGCTTCGACCAGCGTGCAGTAATCAGGCGGCTGCTCCATTTTTGCTGCGCGCGCATGCTTGTCATCCCATCAGGTCCCAGATTTGACTTACCGGGCATTCAAACAGGTCTATTGCGCCGGTCACAGAATTCAATCTCCCTTCGCCCAGAATCAAAATTGTCAACCCTTTTGCAGAGGAACTTGCCGGCTCGGCCACCTTTTCCTAATGGGTGAATAGATCAACCAGGTGGCGCCTACACGGGGCTGAGATCTAGTTTTGGTTATCACCCTGCCACCTAAAGCGTGGGCAGCGGGGCTCGAACCCGCCGCCGTGATGCCCGCAGTTACAATTACAGTTTAAGGGTGGTGCAGTCGGTAAAATTGCTGCGGCCCGGAAAGCGGTATGGCGACACTGATCTTGGTGGCATTAGTTACCATGACACCCGCAACGTTTGTCCAATTGGTGGAGGCCAGGCTCCCACTGCTCTCCAAAGTGAAGTTTGTGGCAGAAATAGGCCATGACAACATGAGATTACCGTTGGTTTCCGAAACCGTAAGCGTCGGGTTGGTTATCACGGGCTGCGGCGCGATAGCCATTGTCCCGTTGAGGTAAATGGTGGACAGAGGCAGAGCGCTTGCATCCGAAACTTCCTGTGTCAGCGGCTTGTTGGTAAAGGAGATACTGGTGTTGGTGGGGGCAGAAGGTGAAACCACAAAATTGATTTTTACCACCTCCTGCGTACCTGCACCAAAGGTGGATCCGATGGAACGCGCCAGAACGAACCCTATCTTACCGGATCCGGCCAGGGTAGAGTTTACATTAAGCACGGCACCAACCGCGCCGCTGCCTAGAATGGCGTTGCTAAAACTTAGCACGGTCGGGTCGAAGGTGAGGCTGAATTCTAGTCCGTTCTCATCGCCTAGCGAATTAAGTTGAACCGTCAACTGGCAGGCCTCCCCGGCTTGGGCGGTGGAGGTCACCACGGTAAGGGTGCGATTGGAAGCGTCCAATGGATGGACCGATCGGGGTCCGTCGGGAATAGCGCCGGGGCGGAGACTGCCGCCAAGGTCCTCCATTGGGCCACCTGCCATGGTCAAAGGATCCAAACCGGCAGCGTAACGGCCCGCCTGCACCCAATCTGAAACCGTGAGCAATCCATTGCCAAACGTGGGACGCGGCGCGCAATCGGCACGCTGAAATTCGCCCGCATTGGTAATGCTATCCAAGCCTGCGACGAACCGCCCCACCTGCACCCAATCCGCGATCGTCACCGCTCTGTTACCATCGGGGAGCGGCGCAACATCACCTTCAAATCCCAGGAATGGAATTGTGACGCTGCCGCCAACGTAAACGGCGGCAACAACTCCAGCTTGGGGATTGACAACTTGTCGAAGCGTGGGTTGGTCCCCGAAGGAAAGGCTGACCACCGTCGAGTTGGTGGTGGGTACTACTAGGAAGGTAACCTCAGCCACCTCCTGCGTCCCTGCGGGGAAATTGGTGTTGGAAGCCAGTGAAATAGCCAAACCCAATCGACCACTGCCAAGCTGATTCGTGTTGTAGAGCAAGGAGGCATTGGAAGCGTTGCTCCCCAAGGCAACCGAGTCAAAGCTGAGCAAGGTTTGATTGAAGTTGATGCTGAATCCCAGGGCATTCTCGTTGCCTTCAGCTACGAGGTTAATCGGCACCACGACAATCCGCGATGTGGCAGTGATACTCGACAACTGGATGAGCGAAGGAGGCGGAATCACTGTCAAGATCGCATTGCTGCTAACCACCGATCCGTAGAGATTGGTGATCGCCACCGAGTAGGTGCCCGCGTTGGCCGCCTGCACGTTGGTGAGGCTGAGCACCGAAGCAGTAGCACCACCCAAAGCGGACCCGTTTTTCTGCCATTGGTAGCTTAAGGGCCCCGTCCCTGACGCAAACACACTGAAACTCACATTGGTTCCAGCCGTGATCGTCCTGTTTTGGGGTTGTGTGGCGATTGAGGGCGGGAACGTGAGCACCGACAGAGTCGCGTTGCTACTGGTGACCGAGCCAGCGGCATTGGCGATCACCACGGAGTACGCACCCGCATCGACCGGCTGCACATTGGTAAGATTGAGCAGGGCATTGGTTGCGCCGCCCAAATCCAACCCGTTGAACTGCC
>JAQGOT010000415.1 GCA_028293465.1 Pedosphaera sp.
CCACAGGTCCTCCAGGCTGCCGCCCCCACGCGTCACCAGGATGAGGTCGAGCCTTCGCGTCTCCTGGCTTTCACTCCATCCATTCAGCAGCCGGATCGCCGCCGCAATCTCCTCCGCCGCCCCCTGCCCTTGCACGCGGCACGGTACCAGCACCATCTCCAGCCCCGGGTTGCGCCGACGCACCACGTGCAGCACATCCCGGATGGCCGCGCCGGTGGGCGAGGTGACGATTCCAATCCGCTGCGGATACCGCGGCAACGCCCTTTTTCGTTCCTGAGCGAAGAGCCCCTCCGCGCTCAGTTTTTGTTTGAGCTTCTCGAAAGCCAATTGCAGCGCCCCCACGCCCTGCAACTCCACCGCCGTCACGCGCAACTGATATTGCCCGCGCGGCTCATAGACCGTGAGATCCCCCTGCAACACCAGCTTGCGCCCGTCCTGCACCAAGGCCCGCGTCTCCCGCGCTTCGTTGCGAAACAGGACGCAGCTCACCTGGGACTCAACATCCTTGAGTGTAAAATAGAGGTGCCCCGAGCTTTGGGCGCGAAAATTGGTCACTTCCCCCGTCACCCAAACCTGCCCCACCTGCTTCTCCAAAAGACGCTTCACCTGCCCGGTGAGTTCGGAGACCGTCAACACCTTTCGCGTTGCTTCCGTGGGAAACAACTCCCCAAAATCCCATTGTGATTTAGTCGGCTTGGCCATGTAAAATCAGGCCGGCGTGCTCGCTTCCGACGCCGGTTCGGAAATCCGCTGAATTTTCTCCGCCCGACCGGTGTAACCGTTGATCTCCACCACTGCACCCTGCAACAAAACCCGCTCCGTCGCCACCGCGAACTTTTGCGGTTGCAGGGTCAGGAACCGCTTGATCACCGGCTCGATTTCACGGCCGATCACGCTTTCGTGCGGCCCGGTAAAACCCGCGTCACTCAAAAACGCCGTCCCGCCGGGAAAAATCTGCTCATCCGCGGTTTGCACATGCGTATGCGTCCCGATGAGCGCGCTCACCTGTCCATCCAGCATGCGGCCCATCGCCGCCTTTTCCGAAGTCGCTTCCGCATGAAAATCCACAAAAATAATATTCGTCTTTTGCCGCAACCGCTCCACCTCGGCCCGCGCCATGGTGAAGGGATTCTCCAAACTCGCCATGAACGTGCGGCCTTGCAGGTTCAGGACCGCCACCGGCGGTTGGTTCTCGGCCTGATAGACCACGCTCCCCCTGCCCGGCGTCCCTTGGGGATAATTCAACGGCCGCAGAAACCGCGACTCATTCTGCAGCAGGGTGACGACCTCCTTCTGGTCCCAAAGGTGATCGCCGCTCGTGATGATGTCCACCCCGGCCGCGAAAATTTCCTCCGCCGTCTTGGGCGTGATGCCCGAGCCCCCGGCTGAATTTTCGCCGTTGGCAATGATCAAATCCAGCTCGTGCTGGCGTCGCAACCGCGGAATGAGTTCTTTCACCGCCCGCCGTCCCGGTTCCCCGACAATGTCCCCGATAAAAAGAATCTTCACTCCCCCCAAGGTAGGCGGGGCCTCCCCGTCAATCAAGGAAACAACCTGTTCCGCGCCCAGCAGAGTCAGCGACCTTCGGCAGAGCCAGAGATTTGACGAAGGTGTAGCGGCTCAAAGCCGTAGAACCCTGCGGGCGATCGTTTGCCGACCCACGCCTGCGTGAACGGACGGGGTTATAGGTAACACTTTCCTTTCGCGGCCAACCTCTCGCTCCCCAGTCTGGCTGCTTTCCTGCGGCGCATGTGCTCTGCCGGCAGGACCGAACTGAGCCAACCAGTGCAAATACTTTGTTCTGCCCCTCGATGCCCCGAATTTGGCCCCGGTTCTTGCCCTGGTCAATTGGTGTGCGGCAGGGTGCTTGGCGCGATATTTCCGGCTGCACTCGCGGGTAAACCAGCATTTCGGCGGTTTGGGTGTTCGGGGATGCTCGTCGTGATTGGACGGCACCCTTGCGCGATTGGGCATCACTGGCGGCTTTGCTTGTGCGGTTCCGTCCTTGACCACGACAACCGGGCCGCATACCGTGCCAGCAATGAAGGGGAACAATTTGCAACCATGCCGCCATCCAGAGGCGAAGCCAACCCTTGGTGGCGCGGCCAGTTCCGCTTTCCACATTAAGGGGCGTCACACATCATGAGCACTCAAAGCTTCTTCCGTTGGCGGCCTGTCTCCGTGGTCCTCATCCTACTTAGCATCGTTTATGCAGTGTCCATACCGTTGAATCTTTGGCTGGGCAACGTCGACTCACAACGTGGCAACCAGCAATTGTCGCACGTCCTGTATTGGGCAGCGTTCTGGAATGCTGTCGTTGCGATTCTCTGTTTTGTAAGCCAGCGGATGATGAGGCGTCAGACACGGACGTTTTTTCTAGCCGGTGGCTGCGCCTTGTCGGTGGCTTTTCTGATCGTCATTCGCACCTGGGTCGCTGGTCTTCGGCAAGGACGGAATCCATTTCCCGTGATGGAGGCGGTTTTGATTTGGCCGCCGTTCCTATATGCCATTTTTTATGCACTTCGTGAGAGCAAGCATGAGGCTGCCTAACCACCCGCCGCAACGAACCCGGCCATCGCGCTCTGGTTGCAAATGTGCCCCCTCGCGGGCCGGGGTCGGTGGGCTGGGTCGTTAGGCGTCATCACCATGAACATGTCCCTTAAATCGCTTGGCAAGGTGAGTGAGTCCTTTATTTGCATGATTGGTTACTTGGCCATCATCGGGTTCACTGCAGATCATTGGCCTGCGGGTTACGTGCTCGTTCGTTACATTTTGTTAGTTGCCCTGGGTCTTTTGTACTTCTGGAGATTTTTTGTCCAGCCGCTCAGAGCGGGTTTGAGAAAGAAGGATGACAATGCACGACCTGACGTCTAAGTCGCCGGAACCGCCGTTGGCGCTGCCAGTTCCGTCCCGCGTCGCGGGACCGTTCACGTCGCAGGTCGGCGGTGGCTCAGCTCATTAGGCGTCTTCACGTTCATGCAACTTTCCGAGGCAGAGAAGCAGATAGTTGGAAGGGCACTAAAGACCGATTCTACTCTTGGAACATTCGGATCGGCTATGCTGATGGGCTGGATTATTCTGAGCCTGTTCCTGGCTTG
>JAQGOT010000462.1 GCA_028293465.1 Pedosphaera sp.
TTTGCATCGCACACCGCTTCTCCACGATTCAAAACGCCGACCTGATCGTGGTCATGAAGGAGGGCCGCATCGTGGAACTCGGGCGTCACGCCGAGTTGTGGAGCCGTGACGGGGTTTACCGCCGGCTTCACGATCTCCAATTCAGGAGTTGAAACTTACCCGCCGGGGCGAAACCACGCGACGATGGATCGTCCGAAATTTTTCACCTTTTTCCTGAACGTCGGCGGCGGCTCCGGCTCCGGAATCGGCTCCGGTTCCCGGCTGAATCGATCGATCAATTGCAGGATTTGCGGCGCGATCAGGCCAAGGTCGAATTCGTTCCGCACCAGGCGGGCCGCGGCTTCGCCGGCTTGGCGTCGCAACCCGCCGTCCTCAATCAGTTGCACCAACCGTTGGCACATGGCTTCCAGGTTCAAATAGGGAACCGCAAAGCCCCCGCCCTTCGCGCAAAATTCTCCCGCTCCACCCGCCTTCTCAAAGCAAACCATCGGCTTGGCCAGGGCCGCCGCTTCCAGCATCACCAATGGAAAGGGATCCTCCCGTGAACACAGGCAAAAAACATCGCAAAGGTTCAGGTACGGATAAGGATTGCTCTGTTCTCCCACAAACTTCACCCACCCCGACAAGCCCAGTTGCTGAATATCATGCAACAGGATCCTGCCACGCCCATCGTCAGGCAACATTCCGATCCAGAGAAAGCAGAGTTTCTTTCTGTCCCCCATGGAATTCCGCAGCAAGGCCGCCAGTTGCACGAACAAGTCCGGGCCCTTGCGCCAATCCGCGAAGCCACACCCGGCGATGACCACCGTTTCGTCATCCAAGCCACACGCCTGCCGGAACTCCCGGGCCGGCTCGGCCGCCGCCCCCTCGCGCACGGCCTGAATGGAAATGCCTTCGTAAATGGTGCTGATTTTTTCCGGGGGCAATTGATGGCGCTCGCGCAACCCGTCCGCCACGGGCTTCGAGCAGGCGATAAAATGTTGGGTATGCCGGACGACCTCTTCGAAGTTACCCTTCCCGAACGACTCCAGCGTGAATTGCATCTCATGCACATGCGTGATTATCGGAATCGTGCTTGCCACCAGTGTCCGCAGAAAAGCCCCATTCGTGCCGGTGTTTGAGTAAATGAGGCAAACCCCTTCCAAAAAGGCGCTGGCCGCCGCGATCTCGTTGGTCACCAGGGTCTCTCCCAGTTCGCGGAACTGCGGCTCCAGCGAACCGCCCGCCCGCAACAGGATGCGAATATCCCGTGGATCATTTTTCTGAACCCACCGGATCAGGTTCAACAAAAAGCTCGGCGCACCCGTACGCGAAGCCTCGTGCGAGATGAAGAGGATTTTTCCCTTGGGCGGCAAGTCCGGCGTTAAACTGACTGGTGCGGCATCATCGAGCGCGCGTTTGTCCGGAGATCCCTCAGTCGACGGCGCATCCGCACGCCAGAGCGAAGGGCCCGAGTATAATTTTTTGAGGCAGAAGCGGTTTTCGCGCAAGTGCTGCCCCTCCGACTCGCATTCCAGGATCCGGCCGGGAAACCGAAGTGGTCGCCCCTCCTCCTTCGCTTGACGTCCGCACTCAATCATTTCAAGGATGAGCCGCACCATTCTCGGCGTGGCTGGCGTAAAACATTCAAGACTGTCATGCAAGGTCGTGTCTTGGAAAAGCAGTTTCGGCTCCGCCGGTTTCAACAGTTCCGCCACCACCTCCGGGATATGCTTTCTGGCGGTGATTATCCAGGCTGGCTGCACATAGGCCGGGGAGTTGCTGTAGTCCAACGCCGCCACCGGCAGACCCAGCATCATCGCTTCCAACATCGCGGTGGACGGCGTCGTGATGACCGCATCCACCTTCTGCAAAATCTCGGCCAGTTCGTCCCCGGAAAAATCAGTCGTCGTTGACCCCACGCCGAGTTCCTCATGCAACCCTTTCGTCAACCTCCAGACGGTCTCAATTCCAAGTCCGCCGCTGCTTTGCTGCCCGCTGAGGAAGCCCTTCAAATCCCGCAATGCGGCATGCACTAAATGATGTTGATAATCGGTGAAATACGGCGTGAAGGCGGTCATTACCAGCAACCGAAACGGCTGATCCGGATGCTTCCGCCGGCGCTTCAATCCATGGTATCGATCCAGTCGCGGACTGCCCACCACTTCACATTTTCCGACGTTATCCCACGATTGCAGGTGGCGTGCCTGCGAGCGCCCGAGGCACGCGATTTTATGTCCCAGCACCGGTTGAAACACCGCGCCCGGAATCAGTTGCGGATGCTCCCAGGTGTTTCGATATTCCAAAATGCCATCCGCCAGGATCAACGTCGGGATGCCCAGCGCCACCGCCTCGCGAATCACACTGCGGGCGGGCTCGCAATAAGTATCGTGGGTCACCAATACCGCCGCCTCCTTCAGCAGTTCCAGCTTCGCCTCCGCCGGGTTGATGGCTTTCCAGGGCAGCTTCCAGGCCGGCAACCAACCGCTGTACACCGGTTGCTTCGGATCCGCCGTCAGCAGCACCAACTGCTTCTGCTGCGTGGACGAAGTTACCTTCACGGCGTCGGCTTCCTCTTTCGTGGCCGCGACAATCCACCACTCGGCTTCCTCCCACCCGCTCGTGATCGGCAGGTTCATGCGCTGCAATTCGCGCGGCGATTGCGACAGCTTCATCCCGCCGCCCGCCGATTGCCGGTGAACTTCCTTCAGGAAAAAGAACTGTTGGCAGAGCGCCGCCAGCTTGGCGAAATCAAACACATGAAAATGCCACGGATTGGGATCCTTGCCCGTTTCATCGACCCACATGTTCGGCACTGATCCGATGAACGTGCCCCCCGGCTTGAGCACGCGTTTGACTTCCTGCAGGAAAAGTTCCGGCGCTCGCAGATGCTCGATGGTCTCAAACGAAACGACCAAGCCCACCGAGCCATCCGCAAAATCGCCGAGTTCGC
Organism: Pedosphaera sp.; assembly: GCA_028293465.1. Lineage (GTDB taxonomy): Bacteria > Verrucomicrobiota > Verrucomicrobiia > Limisphaerales > Pedosphaeraceae > JAQGOT01. The sequence continues at coordinate 2,933 of JAQGOT010000462.1, forward strand.
AAACATCCCCTTGCCGGAATTCAACGTTCGGCAGACAGGGCGCGAAATTGGCGCGGGCATAATCAATGGCGAACGCGCTGGAGTCGATCCCGACCACCCGCACCGAGTCCCCGCCTTGGGCCAAGGTCGCGCTGCCGTAACCCAGACCGCAGGCCGCATCCAATACCAACCCATCTTTCGGGAGATGCTGCCGCGCGAGGGTATAACGGGCAATATGCGCGTCCGACCGCCGCCCGTGCTCGCGCAGCATGTCCATGTGCAGATCGCGCTCAGCCCGCAGCGCGGCCAACGGATATTTTTCAAGCGCTGCCGGCGGCACTTTCTCAAATACCAGCGTGATCTGCCGCTCCTCCTTTTCCAACGACTCATAAGGCACCACGGTTTGAATTCCCGGATGCTTGCGGAAACCCGCCTCAAAAAAATGCAACTCCCACCAGGCGCGATCACGGATGGTTAAATGCCAGCGCTTGTCTCGATCCTGAGTGGTTGCCAGTTGGATGTACACCTGACGTTGGGTAACCCGGTAAAGTTCAGCCAGCGCTTTCGGCACGTCTGCCTCGGCTATGTGTTCCAGGCAATCCGTGCTGATGACCGTTTCGAAAGCCGCGTCAGCATAAGGCATTTCCAAAATGGAGCCCGCCTTGAAACGACCGGGCGCAAATTGTTCAGCTTCCTCCACCACCCGTTTCGCCACGTCCATGCCGTGAACATCCAGACCCCGCTTCAAAAACGTCCGCACCAGAAGCCCCATGCCAAAACCAACATCAAGGATTTTGCCGCTGCCGCAGACGGCAAGAATCTGGTCAGCGATCTGTTCCGGATCGTTGAAGGAATGGCTGCCCCAGCGGTCGGCCCGGGACCAGTATTCGTCGTATTCTTGTTGATAATCCATTTCCAGATCTAGCACCGCGGGCGCCCGGGAAAGTCATCAGGCTGCCCTGCGCAGGCGCACCACTTTGGAGACTCCACACCCCATCGCAAATGGGGTCATTGCCCCATTGCCGCGGAAGCCCGGGATGGTTGGAATCATGCCTGCTGAAACCCACGCTATGAACTTGACCGGGCCAGACCGCTCTCCACGGATCTTTAAAGAACCGCTGCTGTCATTCCTCATTTTCGCGAGCCCCAAATCAGGAACGACCTGGATGCAACGACTGCTCTCTCAGCATCCGGAAGCGGTTTGCGCTGAGTCGCGCGCCTTTGGGGACTACTATGATCCAAACCCCCTGTCCACCCCTCACCTCACGCTGGAAAAATACCTCGGTATTTTGAGCAATTACTACGCCCCTTCCGTCAACGGCCTGAAACCGGCGGATAGCTCGTTCTACCGTGTCGCGCTTTTCAATTTTGTGGACACCCTCGCCGCCACCACGATGGCCACGCTCAACAAACCGCTCTACGGAGAAAAGTTTACCCCTTACACCACCACGGCTGAGCACGCCGTCGAAGTGTGGCACGAGTATAATCCCGCCCTGAAATTCGTGAATCTCACGAGGGATGGCCGCGATGTCATTGTTTCCGGTGGCGCCCAATGGCTGAATCACCGTCTTCGCCGGGCGTCGGCCGGTGAAAAGGCCGTTTTTCAAAACGCCCTGCGGAACCATACGATTATGCCGGAGGATTTTGATCGGTTCCTCGGATACTGGACGGAGGCGGTCACCGCCGGTTTGAAGGCCCGTGACCGGTTTCCCTGCTATTTATCTCTGAGTTATGAAAAGTTCCTCGCGCACCCGGTTGCCCAGGCGACCGTGCTCTTTGAATTTCTCGGTATCAACGCCAGTCCGGCGGTCGTTCGCACCTGTGTGGAAGCGGCGGCGTTCGACAAACTGTCCGGCGGCAGAAAATCCGGGGAAGAGGATGGCAACAGCTTTTTCAGAAAAGGAGAGGCGGGGGATTGGAAAAATTGGTTTAGCCCGGACCAGGAAAGAATGTTCGAACAACGAGCAGGCACTCTCTTAAGAACCCTCGGTTACGCCTGATCCCGACGCGAGTTGGCAACCCTTTGAACGACCACCCGTTCAGGAATGCTCTCGTTTCACCGTCCGGCGGAGAATGTGCTTGAAATAAAACCGCTTTAGATTGCTGAACGGACGTTCCAGCTTGCGCATAAACCAGAACCAGAAATACCACGTCTCGCCCAGCGATTTCATGAGCCGATCCTCCAATTCCTTGGCCGTCTCTCCAAACGCGTTCCCCTTTTGAAGCGCGTAAATCTGCGCGAACAGCAGCTTGCGGCTCTTCCAGTTCCGGAGCCACGGCCGGGCATAATACTCAGCCAGCAGGAACACGCTTTCCCGTTCGCCCGTCTGGCTTATCCGGTTCACCGCCGTCTGCTGCAATGCGTGCCGACGAAACGAATACAACGGTTCGGCGGTATAGATCGCATTACCTTTTTCCAACAAATGAAACCACATCTCCAGATCGGGAAGCTGGCGATACTCCAGGTTGAAGCCTCGCAGCGCATCATGCCGGCGCATCATCACCACCGACGGTTCGCCCACAATATTGGCGTTCTTCTCCAGGCACCGGACGATCACTTCAAATCCAATATGCAACCCGCTGGCGCCCAGATGGCTGCTCACCTCGATAACTTCGGAGTTGTCGTCGATGATGTTGCGGGCCGCCACCGCCAACACCGCCGATTGGTTCCCATCCAACAATCCCACCATTTTGCTCAAGGCCTGCCGATCCGCCAGTTTGTCGTCTCCGAAAAGAAATTGGATGTATTCCCCCTTCGCCAATGAGAGGCAGTAATTCCAGTTGGCCACCATCCCCAGATTGGGCCGGTTGAAGCAGCAGCGAATGCGGCTGTCCCGCGCCGCATACCGCCTGATCACCGCCTCGCTGTCATCCTGCGAACAGTCATCCACGATCACCACCTCGTAATCCTGAAAATCCTGTTCCAGCACGGACTCAATCGCCTCCGGGAGATACCGCGCGTAATTATAGGTTGGGACCAACACGCTCACCTTCGGCGACGCCCGAGGTTCCGGTGCGGCGGCATTGACTTCCGTTTGATGCCGGTGAAACTCGGCAGCCTTTGGTGAAATTTCAGGGGAGACTTGCAAAGCGTGATTCAACGCTGGACCCGAGGAATAGGATCCAGATCCATGAGGTTCGACAATCGGTTGGTCAGTTTGGGACATCGACAAAATTATCGGCTCCACTGTGGCCTTCAGCGAACGCACCGGGTCATAATCCAGTTTCTCATGGCCGCCTTGGGTGGTTCAACACCTCCGCCCGATCTTAACTTCGGGCTGGCTGCCAACCATGGGGTCTCTACCCCAGTGTCAATGCACGCGGCTCAACTTTTTGGAAAATCCACTCCGGTACACAGAGCCTGAACCGCCGCAAACACCCGTTCCGGAGACATATTTTCCAGGCACTCTATCTTCCCGCGTTCGCTGATGTGGCAAGTCTCCCGGTTGCAAGGCACACAAGGCCAGGACTGTTGCAACAATGTAATCCGCCCGCACACCTGGGCTTTTCCGTTGGCCGCGAACGAACTGCCACTCGTCGGCTCATTTGACCAAGGTCCCCACAGCGACGCCGGGGTGGAACCATAAATCGCAACGGTTGGCACACCGAGCGCCGCAGCCATATGCGTCGCCGCCGTATCCACCCCAACCAAGCCCCGGCTCGCTCGTATGGCCGCCGCCAATTGGGTCCACGTGAGGGGTTGGGCGAAGCTATCCACCCCGCCGCCTACTTCCTTCTGAATGCGCTCAAATTGCTCCGCATCCGCCTTGGCGTGCGAACGGGTGAACACGGCGCGGACACCCGTCTCAGATCGGATCATTTTGGCGAGGTTAGCCCAAGCCGACGCAGGCCAGTATTTATAGGGCTGCCGCGTATAGGGGTGAAGCAGCACGTAAGGCTTTTCACCCAACTGCTCCCGGGCACACCGCGCATCCTCCGCATCGTAGCCCATCACCACCCGGGGAATGGCCGGAATATGGAGCGATTCCAATTGGGTCAACATCAACGGCACCATGTGCATCCGGCCATCGAATGGGAGGCACTTTTTCAGCAGCCATCGTTTCCACCGGTCTTTTCCGCCCAGCGTGCAGAATCCGTGCGCCTCCCGACCGGAAGCAAAACAAAAAATCCCCGTGCGGTCTGACCAACCGGTGCCGATGGCGTAATCGTAACGACGCCAAAGCTTGAGCAAGGTCGCCAGTCCGTTGGCACCCGGCTGCAGCGTGTGGACCCGGCGCACGTGAGGATTCTTTGCCAGCACTCCCTCAGTACCCTTGAAAACCAGGTAATCCACCTGCGCCGCGGGCAGATGCGTTTTGATCGAGAGGGCCAGGGGGGTCGAGAGCAGCACATCGCCGATATATCTCAAGCAGACGATCAGAAAAGACGGCGCCTGCGCCGGTTCTCGTTCCACCCCGCTGGCTTCAATCAATGATAAACCAACCGGCCCCGACGCCAGCTCTCGCGCAGGGTGTGGCCGAACTGCCGGCGTTCCAGCGCGCTCCACCACGCCGCCCGCGTCTTCCGCTTGAATCGCTTGATCCAACGCTGAATTTGGTTCAGTTGCCACTTCTTCCGGAAATAAATCCGATTCTCCTGTTCATACGGTCCGCAGGTCTGGCTCTGCCGGATCGACTTCTGCGTCACCGATCCAAAATGATGAATGAATGACCGTCCGGTCGTGCCCAGCTTGAAGCCGGCCCGCCGCGCCCGCTCAAAAAAATCTGTGTCCTCAAATACCCCGATCCGAAAGTTCTCGTCGAACAGCCCGATCGCCTCGAACACCCGCCGCCGCACCATGAAACAAACGCCGTCCGCCACATCGGGCCTGACCGCGCCCGCCGCCGCCCCCACAAACGCCCGCGCATACGGCTCCAGCTCATAATTCAACAATCCCTCGCGCATCGCCGGCGTCACGATGTCCCAACCCTCCGCTTCCGCCGAAGTCACCAATCCTTCCAGCCATCCCGGCGTCAACAGCACGTCGTTGTTCAGCACCACCACCCAATCCGCCCTCCCCGACTTCACCCCCTGGTTCCACGCCACGGCACAGCCGCGGTTTTCCGAGTTATGGATGACGTCGATCCCCGGGTCGCCGGCTAGGTACTCCGCCGTTCCGTCCGAGGAACCGTTGTCGATTACCACGATTCTGGCCGCCATCCCCGCGCTCCGGCGCAAGCTTTCCAGACAGCCCCGCGTGTAAGCCAGTTGGTTGAAAACCGGTATGACAATCTCCACGGTGGCCGCCGGCGGAGGAGATTTTTCTCCCGGTTCCCGGATGGTTACGTAAAGCCCGGGTCGAATCCCTTTTTCGACCAGCACCGCGTCCAACGCGGCGGTGACAGATTCAGTTTGAGAACGGTCCGCCCGCGCACATTTCCCCCTCAATTGGCTTTCTTGGATCTGGAGTTCAGTCATGTCGTCGAACCGCAGGAACGTTTTTGACTCCTCAGGAGCGCTCCTCCGGCTGGGCGGCAGTTAGGTAACGAATGTCGCCGCCGAGTCTAGCGGTCGCGCCCTGTACAGCTATGGGGTGTAACCCTCACAAAAACCTTCCGCGCTGACATGTCCGCTCGTCACGGCGGCTTTCCAGCCGCCAGCTTGAGATTATCAAAGATCAATTCCGAACCCCGGCTGCCACCCTCACCCGGCCACTGGCACACTGCTGGTTTGATGAAAAATCCCCTGCTTCCGCGCCAACCCTGCAAACACGCCCCCACTGCGCAACAGTTCCTTGAAATGCCCCTGCTCCACAATTCTCCCCTCCGACAGCACCACGATTCCATCTGTGCCCGCCAGCGTGGAAAGCCGGTGCGCCACACAAATCACCGTCCGATCCTCCGCCAGGCGGTCAATCGCCGCCTGCACTTCCGCTTCCGCATTCGAGTCCAGGTTCCCGGTCGCCTCGTCGAGGATCAGGATCGGCGCGTTGCGAACAAATGCACGCGCGATGGAAAGCCGCTGCCGCTGCCCGCCGGAAAGCAATTTCCCCGCCTCGCCAATCCGCGTCTGGTATCCCCGCGGCAGGCGCAGGATGAAGTCGTGCGCAAACGAGGCGCGCGCCGCCGCTTCCACCTCCGCCTGTGTGGCTCCCGGTTTGCCATGTGCAATGTTTTCCGCCACCGTCTGGTCAAACAGCACCACATCCTGGCTCACCAAGGCGAGCTGGCTCCGCAAATCAAACACCGCGAGGTCCCGCAAATCGTGCCCATCCATCGTGATGCGTCCGCCCGTCGGATCATAGAACCGGAAGATCAGGTTCATCAGCGTGCTCTTGCCCGAACCGCTCTCACCCGCCACCCCGAGCCGGAAACCACGCGGAATCCGCAGCGTGAAATTCTGCAGCACCGGCTTCTTCCCGTATGCGAACGTCACGTTTTCAAAGGCCAGCTCCCCGGTAAAAGTTGTCAACCGCTTCGCATCCGGCTTTTCCTGCACCGAAGGTTGTTGCTGAAAGATCGCGATCAGCCTCTCGGCGCCGATATTGGCTTGTTGGAAATAGATCGGGATCCCTCCCAGCTTCTTGATCGGCGTGTAGAGCAGCACGATGCCCGTGAGAAAGCCCACCATGTTCGGAATGGTCCGGTGCGTGTAAAAAATAAAAATAATCACCACTCCCAGCCCCATCACCGACACCACCTCGATGATGGGATTGATGAGCTCCTTCGCCTGCACACTTTTCATGCCGATATGGACCAACCGCTGATAGATCGTGCGAAACCGCTCGATCTGGAACGACTCCAGGCAGAACGCCTTCACGATCCGAATGCTGGTATAAACCTCCACCAGCAAACTGTCCTGCGAGATGCCCGCCAGCATGCCCGAACTCAGCGCTTTCTTGGTCTTCTTGCTCAGGATCTGGATGGGAAGAACGATGAACGGAATGAACATCACCGAGAGCAGCGTGAGTTGCCAGTCGATCAGCAGCAACCCGATGCCCACGCTCACCACCGTGATCGGTTCCTTGACCAAATCGGAAAAGCCCAGGCTCATGCACCGGTACAACGCCATCGTATCGCCATTGACCCGCCCCAACAGTTCGCCCACCGTGGCCCGGTTGAAGAAGTCCATCGAGAGCGAATTCAGCTTGATCAACAAATCCAGCCGCAAGTCCTTGATCACCCGCTCACTGACCCAGCTCATGCAATAGCTGTTCAGGTAGCCCACGCTCCCCCGCACAAACACCAGGAACGGCAGCAGCAACATCCCGCCCGCGATCTGCCAACCATCCAACGCCCGTCCTCGCGATGGCAGGAACGGATCACAAGCTGCTTCCGCTGACCGCTGCATGCTTTTCAACCGCTGGGCCAGGGCGGAATCCGACGTCTTCTTGATACGCACCTCCCGCTGCTCCGGAGGCGTCAGCCGATCAAACAAGGTCCGCGTGGCCCAGACAAAGCTGGCATTGGAAACTCCGAACAAGAACCCCAGCAGAATACCGGCAAACAACCGCCCCCGGTAACGCTTCAAGTAAGGCCAACCAAACCGAAAGATACTTTTCAAAGCACTCATCGTGTCCCTGTCACACCGTCACGTTCCACGGAGGCTCAGTTAGGTTGCTGGCTTTCGTCCGTACAGAGAGGCACGCAAATGCATCGACTGTTGGCACCCTCCGTAAAACTGCCGCTGACTATGCCGCACCCGCCCCCAAAAAGCCACAAAAAGAAATCCGCGTGCGGGAGCTCAGCCGAAGCGGCAAACGCCCCCCCAGCAGAGCACAGCCTGCTACCTTGTCGGCTAGCGCGGGATTACTACGGCCTCATCCTTCGGAATCGCGTCGAGCGTCGCTTTATCGATGTGCAGATGCGCCATGACCAATTCCGGCGGCGTGTGGGTCAGCC
>JAQGOT010000490.1 GCA_028293465.1 Pedosphaera sp.
ACCTGATCAGCGGCAATCCAGAATTCGGACTGGGGAGCCTTCTTTTTCGCGGAGAACATGAAAGTCAGACCCCGCCGCCAGTTAAATATTCAAAGGATAATGCAAGGATATTTCAACAGGCTGCTAGAGTTCAAGACGCAAAAGGGTTATTACAATTCCGACGAGTTCAAAACGGAAATCGAAAAAACTGGCTGTTTACACATGGAAGATTGGTTGCCAGACGGCGAACACAAGCATACTTGGAGGCACCGCGTAGATAGGGCCACACAGAAAATCAATACGGGAATATAGTGTGAACGCTTCCAAAACACTCAGGCCAACCACCGCACCCTGACACGAAGACACTCCGCCAGCCTAATAATTTAAAGCGGTACGGCATTGATTTCAGAACGGGAAAATAATAAACATTATCAACATGTTTTCACACGTTGTCATTTTCTGGACCGATCCCACCAACCCCAAGGCTGCGGATGAATTGATTGCCGGCGCGGAAAAGTATTTGCGGCCCATTCCCGGCGCTTTGCATTTCCACGTCGGCAAGATGGCCACCAGCCATCGACCGGTGGTGGATCAATCCTACCAAGTCGCGCTCAACCTAGTTTTCCCCAGCAAACAAGCGCAGGACGATTATCAGGTGCATCCGTTGCACATTGAGTTTGTGGAAAAGGTTTTCAAACCGCTGCAGAAGAAGGTCGTCGTTTACGACTTCGAATAATTGAAGAACCGCGTGCGCGACGGCATGCCCATCGTTAGTCACCTATACCAGTTTTCACGCGAGCGTAGAGCAATACTCTGTGGCGGGGTCGGTCCTATAATTGTGACAACCACATCAACCCCGCCAACCACACCGCCCCGTTTTCTTAACGAACGGTCTAACTCATTGATTACGGCGGCGGCAGCGAGCCAGATGACAAAGACGGCAATTGGAATCAAGACGCAGTTCTCGCTGAGAGGTCGCCTAAACGGAAATGAGGAATTTCCGTGATGGCCGCATTTCACCGATTGACCGTTCGGGCTTGATAGGTGTCAGGTGGCATCCCAAATGCCGCCAACAATCTTTCCGTCATCATCAACAACCTTCTCATCAACAATGAAACGCCACGGCTCGGCGACCTGATTCCGAACAATTTCTGAGCCGGCGGGAAAGTCTCGTAATGGGGCAAGCGTCGGGTCATCGTCAATCATCATTTCAATTGGGACGAGCTTATAATTATCGGGATTGGATAAAAAATCCGGTGTCTCACGTCCGCTGGCAAGGAACCAACCACTGTCTGACACATTTCTCGGCTCATCACGTGTGCCGTGCATAACCGGAAGGCCCTCTGGTCCGATGCAAAGAGAAGAAACGCCGGCAAGCAAACCAAAAGCTTTCAATCGCTTCTTGTCTATTTCATCCGATTTTGGCTTTTTACGAAATGGCCACATAAATAATGCGATGGCGCCCAACAATGAGCGGTCCGAAATTTTGCGACCTATTTAGGGTCCTTTGGTGGAATGTATTCTCATTTATATTTGGCGTCCATAACAACCCGCCCACCAAAATGAACACTTTCATTGAAACCGCAAAGGCTGCGGCGAGCGTAAATGCAATTGACCAGAACCCATAACCACACTAAAAAATCAACCATGTTCTCACACGTTGTCATTTTCTGGACCGATCCCACCAATCCCAAAGCGGCGGATGAATTGATCGCGGGCGCGGAAAAATATTTGCGGCCCATTCCCGGCGCTTTGCATTTCCACATCGGCAAGATGGCCACCAGCCACCGCCCGGTGGTGGATCAATCCTACCAGGTCGCGCTCAACCTGGTTTTCCCCAGCAAGGAGGCGCAGGATGCATATCAGGTGCATCCGTTACACATTGAATTTGTGGAGAAGGTTTTCAAACCGCTGCAAAAAAAGGTCGTCGTTTACGACGTTGAATAATTGAAGAACCGCGCTGCGCAACGGCGGGCCCATCGTTAGTCACCTACAGTTGGCTTGCGAATTCTCTGCTGGTGCAGAATATCAGCTTCCAGCAAAACGGCACCACCCGGCAGTCTCGTTAAAAAAAACGCCGGGTGGGGGGCACGCGGGCTGCAACCCTGGCTTTGAAATCCCGATGTCCGGCAGACGCGGGGGCGGAGGGTGGTTGAGGGTTGAGGGGGGGGAGTTAGGGATTCCGGCGTCCCTTCAGGACGCGAGGATCGACGGGCGGAGGTCCAGGGACTTCGTCCCTGGCTAATATCCGTGGCCCCTCCGGGGCAGGCCGAGCCCGAGATATCGCGCCACCAGTCCTTAACTAAATGGGAGTGGGGGAGGGGGGAAGTTTTCAGTTTCGAGTTCAGTAGCATTCCATAGAAAACCATTGATTTCATTGACCATTATGAATCGCCCGGCTCAAAATACTGCTTCAATCCGTTGCATTTGTCAGGAAAAATCAAAAATCCTCATGTTTTCGCATATTTGGATCCGATTCCTATGGGATGCTACTGTTTCGAGTTTTCAGTTTTCAGCGGCGAGGGCGTCGCGGAACTCCACCGCCCCATATATACTTTCGGGATGGAAGGCGAGGCCGCGGCGGTAGAGCGTTTGCCGCCAGAATGAGAGTGGAGCCGAGGGGGAGGAACGATTTGTAACGCTTTTTGGGGGATGTAACGGCGTTGTAACGGCAATGTGACGCTTCGCATGCCGGGTAAGTAATTGAGGGTGAACATTGTAACGCCTGTTACGGCTGTACACCCCCAAGTGGGGGGCTGTTGGGTAAGCCGGTGAGTGGGTGAGTGGGTGAGGCAGTGTCGAAAAATGCCCAGTTCCCAAGCCCCAATGTCCAATGGACCAAGGCCTGCGGGTTCACGGGGTTCAGGGTTTGTCCGACGGCGATGGACTGGTGTGCGCTGCTGCGGCAGGGGATCCTCGCGTCCCGCACGAGGGCCACTCCCGGGAGCTGCCGCAATCGCGGTGAATCCAGGGTGCTTGCGCACGGCCAAGGTGTCGAATCCAGGCTAATTCAACGTGGTGAGGGAAGGATTTTCAGATGCTCAAATTTTCAGACTGGGGATGGGGGGCTCGGCGAGCATTTGTAACGATTGTAACGGTTTGTAACGGTCAATGTAACGGTTAAAAAGTCACTTGGATCAATGTTTACAAGGGTTGTAACGGTGTAACGGTTAAAAACCCCCTAGAGAGAGAGGGAGCCAGTGTGGAACGCGGAGTGCGGAGTGCGGAATTGGGGGAATGGCGAGTTTTGAGGGGTTCGGATCTGACCTTGAAAGTTGGGTTGGTTGATGTGGCCGGGGACGTCGGCACTCCGCAGGGCGGCCTGATCGCGGTGAATCCAGGGTGCTTGCGCACGGCCACCACATCGAATCCAGGTTAATCCAAGTTGAGGGACTTGGCGCGTGGCGGATTCCGGTACACGGTGACGGTCTTCGCTGCTGCGAGCGGGGACGGCTCGCGGCCCGGGGAACTGGCGCGATCGCGGTGAATCCAGGCTAATCCAACTTAATCCAAGCTCGGTGTAGGCTGAGGGGGAGGAGTTAGAGTGACCCCGACTCCTATGGAGAGGGGTGCTGGCACACGGGTGTTAGCACACGACCATGGTTCAAATCCAAGTGAATCCAGGCAAATCCAGGTTGGCTTGAGATTGGCCTTGGCGAACTGGCAGGATGTGGAGTGCAAAATGCGCGGTGACGTCGTGCAATTTGCGAGTGGCAGAGGGAGTGACGATTTAAGGGAAACGAGGGGCTCAGTTGACCAGTTCGTGTTGCATGGCGTAATGCATAAGTTCGGCGTTGTTTTTCATCCCCATTTTTTCGAGGATGCGGGTGCGGTAGGTGCTGATGGTCTTGACGCTGAGGGAGAGGTCCTTGGCGATTTCGCTGACGATCTTGCCGGAGGCGATGAGGCGGAGGACCTGGAACTCGCGGTCGGACAGGAGTTCCTGGGCGGGTTTTTGGGTGTCGGCGGAAAGGTAGGTGGCGAGTTTTTCCGCGAGGACGGAGCTGACATAACGACCGCCAGCGAGGACCTTTTTGATGGCACCGACGAGTTCGGCGGGTGCGCTCTCCTTGGTCATGTAGCCGGAGGCGCCGCGTTTCAAGACGCGGACGGCAAATTGATTCTCGGGATGCATGCTCAGGACGAGGACGGGCAGCTTGGGGCGGGATTTGCGGATTTCACGCAGGACTTCCAGGCCGCTGCGGCCGGGCATGGTGATATCGAGGACCACGACATCCCAAGCCGCTTTCCAGACCTGGTTCAGGGCTTCCTGGGCGTTGCCGGCCTCGCCGAAGACGGCTTTCCTGAACTCATCGGCGAGGATTTGCTTCAGCCCATGCCGTACTACTGCGTGGTCGTCTGCTATAAGAATTCTCATTATGGCGTTTGTTGGTTCGAGGAGGGGCGGTGCAAGGGATCGAGATGGTGACTTTGGTTCCCGTTTTTGGGGCGCCCTGAATGCGTACTTCCCCGCCGAGCAGGCCCGCCCGCTCGCGCATGCCGAGCAAGCCGATGGATTTCATGTTGAAGATCTGCTGGCGGGTGATGCCGCGGCCGTTGTCCCTGATCTCGAGAATGAGGTGACCTTCCTCGTCGTAGAGATCCACTTCCACCCGGGTGGCGTTGGCGTGGCGGATGATGTTGGTCAGCGTTTCTTGAAAGATGCGAAAGAAAGCGGTGTTGAGATTTTCATCGAGGATGGTCCGGTCAAGGGCATGGGCGAAGCGGCATTGAATGCCGGTGCGGGTTTGGAATTCGTTGGCCTGCCATTCGATGGCGGCGACGAGGCCCAAATGGTCGAGGATGCCCGGTCGCAATTCGGTGGAAATGCGGCGCACGGTCTGGATGGTCTCGTCGATATGCGAGGACATGCTCCTGGTTTTTTCGAGGAGCGGATTCATCTGCTTGGGAAGCCGGCTGCTCAGCCAGGAGAGGTCGATTTTCAAACCGGTGAGGGCCTGGCCGAGTTCGTCGTGGACGGCACGTGAAATGCGCATGCGCTCCTCTTCGCGAACATGTTGGAGATAAACGGAGAGAGCGCGGAGTTGTTCGTGGGATTGACGCAGTTGTTCGACGGCTTGTTTGCGCTCGGTGCGTTCCTTGGCCTCCCGCAAAGCCCGATGGACGGCCGGGGCCAAGCGGGACAGGCGCAGCTTGAGGACGTAATCGGTGGCACCGTTTTTGAGGGTCTCGATGGCGACTTCCTCGCCAAGGGTCCCGGTGACAAAGATAAAGGGGACGTCCGGGAGCATTTTCTGGGCGAGGGCGAGGGCGCTGTACCCGTCAAAGGTGGGCAACGCGTAGTCCGAGAGGATCACATCCGGGGCGTCCGCCGCCATGGCCCGGAGGAAATCCTCGCTGGTTTCAACGCGCTCAATGATGAAAGCAAGGCCGTCCTTGCGCAGCGCATATTTGACCAACTCAGCGTCCGCCGGATCGTCTTCAACCATCAAAATCTGAATTTGTTTCTTCATGCAGGACAATAAACAGCATTGCCCATGCCGCAAAAAGCGACACGCGATTGTTGAGTTGAAGAAGGGCGGGACTCTGATTCTGATTCTCCAGACAAGGGCATCGCCCATTCAACATCAGGCGTTATTCCATGTCTGGATTTTCAAGGATACTGATTTGAAAAATAATTGCAAGGGGGTTGTGAGGTCTTGGAGAATTATTTTGAGCTTGAAATGAGGTGTGGAATTGTGGTGAGGGGTCAGGAGGGGCTTGGTGGGGAGGCGGGCGGGGTGGTTGGGCGGGGCAGAGAAAAATAAAACGTGGCGCCGGCATTCACGGATCCCTCGGCCCAGGTGCGACCGCCGTGACGATGAATGATGCGCCGAACATTGGCCAGACCGACGCCGGTGCCTTCAAACTCGTTCGAGCGGTGCAGACGTTGGAAGACGCCGAACAGCTTGTCGATATAGCGCATGTCAAAACCGACACCGTTATCGCGGATGAAGAAGGTGATTTCGTCGGCAGCGGTCGTGGCGCCAATCTCAATCCGGGCAACGGAGCGCGTCCGGGTATATTTGAGGGCGTTGTCGATGAGGTTGAAGAGCACTTGACGAAGCATGTCCAGGTCAGCTTCCACCTGGGGCAGGTCGCCAATAATCCATTCGACCTGGCGGCCCTTGAGGTCGCGTTGAAGCGGGCGCAGGATTTCCTGAACGAGGGTTCCAAGATCGACCGAGCGTTTGTTCATCCGGAGTCGCGACATACGGGAGAAGGCGAGCAGGTCGTCAATCAATTTGCCCATCTTTTTGGCTGCCTCGGCGATGGTTTGAAGGTGGTGTCGGCCCTCCTCATCCAATTGGCCGACGGCATGGCTTTGGAGGATTTCTACAAACCCGTCAATGTGGCGCAAAGGGGCGCGCAGGTCGTGCGAGACAGAATAGCTGAAGGCTTCGAGTTCTTGGTTGGCGGCCTCAAGTTGTGCCGTGCGTTCGGCGACGCGGTGTTCGAGTTCGGCGTTCCAACGCGCAAGTTCGCGCTCGTGTTGTTTGTGTCCGGTGATGTCGAGGGCGATGACCTGAACGGCAGGCCGCTCGCCGTCGTCCCGGAGAACCACGGGGGTGGCAGCCACGGCAACGTCCACCACGCTGCCATCAAGGCGCAGCCATTTTTCCTCGACGAAGGGCACGCTGTGGCCTGCCTCCAAAAGCTTGATCCGTTCGTTCACCATCCGGCGATCATCCGGGTGGACGAATTCACTGATAAAGCGACCAACGAGTTGAGCGGGATTGTCAGCCCCCACCAGCCTGGCGCCGGTTGTGTTTGTGAAGAGCAAGCGCCCTTGGGCGTGAATCATGATACCACAAGGGGAAAGTTCCACCAATTGTCGGTAACGATCTTCTGGTTTTGGCAGCGCGTCCCCTCCAGCGGGCGGCGAATTCATGCGCTCCTTCCTTCAACGCGGACCGCCGCTGTCGCGGGGAGCTGGGGCAGCCATTCACCCTCTAAACAGCCGGTCCTCGGAAGCGCATTCGCCGTGAGTTTCGCATCGACGGCCTGGTTGTCGAACATGACTCTAATAGTTCCAATCTTCACCGGGAGAGGTAAACCGGCCATTAAAAAGAGGACGTTACTAAGTGATGGCCCATACCCCAATGGGGTGAAAACCTACAAACCGGGCGTTGTTGAGGAGCCGGAGGTGGGGCAGTTGGCCTGGTTGGAACTGGGTGCTTACCTACTTCCTCGGCGGCATCAGCGGAGTCTAGCCTCAATCAACGGGCAAAATTGCCGATCCAAAAAAATGGCGAACATGAAATTTAACGCCTGCTCGCGCAAGCGAAATGGGGCTGATGGGCTGTCGGTTTCCGGGATGCAGTCGCCCATCGGTCCACTGCAACTTGTATGAACAAGCCAGCCAACTTTAGCCGTCGAGTTGCTGATGCACATGTTTTTTCAGGCACCCACCATTGCAAACGGTGCGGCCATGATTGAAGAAAGGCTGATGATGAACGTGGAACCGAACTTACTGCCATCAGCGGCTGTATTTTCCAACAAGCGTACGCACCATGCTGGACAGCGAAACCAAGGCGGGCAGTTTTGAGCTTCGTGGAAGGGGCCTCCGCTGCGAGAAGCGCAGCGCGCGTGCTTGAAGCGATACCAAGGCGACCCCAGAAACAC
>JAQGOT010000514.1 GCA_028293465.1 Pedosphaera sp.
GGGTGAAGACCAGTTGGTTCCCGGGCGTGCAATTGTCATTCGCGCTGACGAAAGGCAACACGTTCGGCACGATGCAGTTGGTCACCGTGATGACTTTCTGATAGGCAACCTTGGGCGGCGTCTTGTCCAGCCCGCAGACACTCACGTGGCAGGTGGTGACATTGCCGCAAAGATCGGTGACGGTCAGCGTCACGGTCTGGCACGGGCCCGGTCGGACCGCTCCCGCAGGAGGATTCTGCGTGAACACCAACTGGCTGGGCGGCGTGCAGTTGTCATAAGCCGGCGGTTGGATCAAGGGGATGACCAGGTTGCAGTTCTTATCGAAGGCCACCACGAACCCTTTTCGCGGGCAATCCACCACCGGCGGCGCGGTGTCGCGGATCGTGATCGTTTGCGTGCAGAAGTTGGTGTTGCCGCAACCGTCCGTGATGCGCCAGGTCCGCGTGGCGGTCTTGGGACAGACGCCGTTGGTGGACCCGCCCGTCACCGTGATGGTCACGTTGCTGCTGCAACACGAGGAGGCGACCGGCGGATTGAAGTCCCACCGCATGCCGCAGTCCACCACGATGCTCTTCGGACAAGCCACCACCAAGCCGCTGGCGCAGTTCGTCAATTCCGCGCGGAAGCCGGTATAGATGATCGCGTTGGTCACGTAGATATCGAGCACGTTCACCCCCGACACAAACCCGCTGGTGATGTTGACCGGCGCGAAAGTTGCATAACTCGCCGCCGTGCCCGCCGGGTTCCCGTTGAGATAAAGCCCCGCAGTATCGTCCACCAGCAGCCGGCCATTCATCTGCGCGTTGTTGGTGCAGCACAGGATGAAGACCAATTGATAGTGATACACGCCCGCCGGGCTGGCCGAGGTATTGCTCGTCGGTCCCACCCACTCGGAGGTGGTGCTGTTCGGCAGCCAGGGGCCGGCCAAAGTTCCTTCCACCACGCAACTGGTTCCCGCTCCCGGCGACGAAACCAGCACAAAGTTCGGATCCGCCACGCCGCTGGCGACGGGGAGGTTGCCATTCGTGCCGGACATGCCGGTGTTGAAAATCTGGCAGGGCCCGGACTGGCCGACGGTGACCGTCTGGCTGCAAACGGAACTGTTGCCGCAGGGATCCGTCGCGATCCACGTGCGCGTGAGCACCAGCGGGCACAGGCTGTTCGTCACGGTGCTCGAGGTAATCGTCACGTTGGTTCTCCAGATCACATCCAACGCGCTGGGCTGGTCAAACGACCACGGCGTGCCGTACGGGACGGTTTTGTTCGTCGCGCAACAGCACGAGACAATGTCCAGCGTGATCGAGTCAACCCCGGAGTCGTCCTGACAGTTGAAATCCAGAAACCCATTGGCGTTGAGGGCCGGGAGGTCGTTCAGCGCCGGACCGACGGCTTGCGGCAGGTTCGCCAAATCCAGCGTGATGACCTGAGCGGTGCCATAGCTGCACCACCCGTTGGGCAGCAAGCCGGCTTGAGGATTGCCCGCACCCAGATACCGGGTCCAACTGTTGCTCAACAGGGTCCCACCAGCGCCGGTGAACGATAGGTTGATGGAATCGTTGCCGCAAATGTCTCCGCAAGGCTTGAGCCGGACGGTCAGGGTGGCGGCCGTAATGCACGGCGGCAGGTTGGTGAAGGTGTGCGCCAGATAGCAATTCACCGAGCACACGTCGAAGTTCTTGAAGCAGGTGACCCCGGCGGTTTGCAGGCGCGTTACCAGGTTCGCGCTCGGCGAAGCGGCCACCGCCGCGGTAAAATTATTTCCGCCAACAATATAGCGGTTGGTCGTGCAATAGGTCGTGAAGATCGGCGGCGTGGTGTCTTTGACCACCTTGACGGTTACCGTGAAACCGCAGGTGGAAACGTTGCCGCAGCAATCCGTCGCCGTACAGCTCACCGTGGTGTTTCCCGGCAGGAACACGCTGCCCGAAGGCGGTATGCTGCTCAACGTGATGTTCGTGCAGCAACTATCCGTCGCCGTGGCGGTGTAATGGACCACGACCCCGGTTTGGCTGCAGCTCATCACAATCATGTTCGTCGGACACGTGATCACCGGCGGCGTGGTATCCACCATCGTTACCGTCTGGCTGCAAGTGTTGGTGCGCTCACAGCCATCCACCACCTGCCAGGTCCGGGTGACCACCATGGGACAAACTCCATTGGTCACCGTGCCCAGAATGATAATCGCGGAAGTGGTGCCGCTGCACGGCGTGGCTGCCACCGGTGGATCGAAGGTCCAATCGCTTCCGCACTGCACCACCTTGTTGGTGGCACAGGCCAGTGAGGACGATTTGCATTTTCCTGCCGAACCCGCGTTGAACAGTCCCTGCACTTCGTTCGTACCCAGCTCACGGTTGAACACCTCCACTTCATCAATGCAGCCGGGGAACAGACCGCTCACCGTCGAGGAGCGCGAGCCCACCCGCAACGGATAGTTCGCCGGCGGCGTGATGGAACCGGGCTGCCCCGTCGGATCCCGACCCAGGGCGCCAACCACGCCGTCCAGGAAGAAATGGATGCCTTTCGGATCATTGCGTTTGACGGTGACGGCGACCTGATGCCATTGGCCGTCCGCTGGCACGGTGAAAGTCGAAGGATAATTGACGAACGAAGCGCCGTCGCCGATCTGGAAACCGATGGTGTTGCCGCCGCCCAGGAACAGGCTGTAACCAATCACGTTGCCGGCTTCGGCGCGATGGTCCACGATGATCCGCAGGGTGCTGTCAAAGGTGGCGGGTTTGACCCAGGCGTCCACCGAGAAGTCATTGGTGCCGATGTTGATGGCGGGATGATCCGTCACCTCCACGTAGTTCTTCACCCCGTCAAAGCACAGGCTGTTCGCCACGTAGCCTCCCAAGTTGACACTCGGGCCGCCGATTTGCGCGCCGTTGTTTCCCCCGGCGAGGTTCACGGAAGTTGTCCCGCTCGTCTCGTCGAACGGCAGCCACAAGACCATGCCCGAGGGCGGCGTCACGCACGCCGCCACCGTGACGGTCTGGCTGCAAGTATTGGCGTTGCCGCAGGCATCCGTCGCCGTCCACGTCCGGGTGATGAGTTCAGGACACAAGCCGTTGGTCACCGTGGTAAACGTAAGTGTGACGCTCGTGCCGCTGCAAGTGTCGGTCGCGACCGGCGCATCGAAAGTCCAAGTCGCGCCGCAGAGCACCGTCTTGTTGGTGGCGCACGTGAGGGTCGGCGGCGTCGTATCCACCACCGTCACCGTCTGGCTGCAAGTGTTGCTGTTGCCGCAAGCGTCGCTGACCAGCCAGGTCCCGGTAACCACCAATGGGCAGGGCCCGCTGTTGGTCACTGCGCTGAAGGTGATCGCGAAGTTGGTGCAGCAGGTATCAACGATGTTGAGCGGCGCATCAAACTTCCAATTAACGCCGCAGTCCACTGTCTTGTTGGTGGCGCAGGCCATGGTGATGCACGGGTTGGTGGGGCAGCATTGCGTCAGGGAAACATTGTCAATATGCGCGCCGCCTTCGGTGGCCACCCCACCATTAAAATGCGGGTTTCCCCGGAACGCAATGGTGATCGTGGACGAGGTCGGTACAAAACTCACGCAGAAGTTGGTCCAGCCGCCGACGCCGTAGATGACGGGATCCAAGGGCGCGGATAGCGAGTATCCCCCGCTGAGCGTAATCGTAAAATCGTTATTGTAGGTGCTGCCGGAAAGTCCGAAACGCCCCGTATAGTCGAAGCAAAATGTCGCGAGACAGTTTGTGCTCAGGTTCGTTACCACTTGCGACACCGTTTGGTCGTTGCTGCGCGCGTTAATTTCCATGTGGTTCGTCCCGACGGAGGCGGGGAGGCCGTTGACGGTGTTGCCCCATACTTCAAGGGTGTTGCCCGCCGTGGTCGTCCAGCCCGGCACGCCGGTGGCCGGCGAGAGGGTGTTCGCGGGGGTGTTGGGCGGCACGGCGGGGCTGGTGACTTCAAAGCTGCCGTTCACCACCAGATTGTTGGTGCAAGGCAGGCAACCGGTGTTGGGCACCACGGAGACAAAGGCGGACTGCCCCAGCGCCAGCACCGGCTCCTGCGGCGTCCACGCACCATTCAGATAGTCGTAGCTGGTGAAACCCGAGCCGTTCCAAATGAGCATCCGCGCGCCGCACGGCGGCGGGCAACTGAACAGGTCGGTCCATTTGGCCGTGCCGAGGCCCAACCGCCCAACGAGCGACAGGCCGTTCGCCGTGGGCGCGCAAGGCGGGGGACAGGTGGGATTGCAGCCGCGGATAACCAGCGGGAACGGCGTGCCCGACGTGTTCTGCAACACAAAACCTTCCCCGGGTGAAAGCGTGTGGGTGGAAGAATTACCCGAGTCATCGTACCAGCCAGCGCCCGCGTAGTAGGTTTGCGGGCTGTTATAAGTTTGGGTGGCTGGGTTCCACGCGTAAAAAACCGTCCCATCCGGCACGTTGCCCAACACCTCATCCAAGGTATTATTGGTGCCCTGGCACAGGTTGTCCGCGACGAAGTTCTGGCCGGGATGAATAATGTTGGTATAGCTCAGCGGATAAGGCTGCGCGCAGTTCGCGCAGCAGTTGGTGTCGGCGCTTGCCTCACGGATCGCCGTGGACAGAACGAAAACTGAAACGAGCAGAGAGAATAGACGCGTGTGCATAGAAAGTGCCTTTGTGTTTACCAACTTTCTTTGAGCGACCCGCAATTTTTGGAGTCCGGCAGGAGGAGGGAAGCACACGCAAACAGCAGCAAAATGCAAACCAGCGATTGCCAGACCAAGGGAGCATTCGAATGCTTCCACAAAAGCGAACCAAAAGCAAGACTTATCTGAATACGTTTTTTCTACTACTCAATCCGATTAACAAATGGCGTGACAAGGTCCCGTATTTGTTTGGGCGTGCTGCTTGGAATCCCGCGGCCTTAAGCCAACCTCCCACTCTCCCTCGAGGCCGGCGCGCGTTGGCATTCCTGAAACGGAGACGGCGCCGGAATCAACGAGCCGAAATGACGGGTTCGAGTCGGGCCGCAAGCATCGAACTCCCGGTGAGACGGAAAGACCGAAGCACAACAAAATTTGGGAACGGAAACTTTGTTACCGGTTGACGATCGCCCTTATGGGTGACCCTTTTACTTCTAGGCCCCTTTACGGCGCAGCAGGCTGTCGTAGGCGTTGGTGAGGGTGTCTTGTCGACCGCGTCGAGCAGACTGTCACAATTATAGGACCCTTTCACGCTCGGTTAGACTGCCGATCTGCGCATGCGGTCGAACCTTGTCGATATCCCAGCACGCATAAAGGCTTCCACTAGTGCAGAAACACCGATTCGTTCCTTCAATGCCAACTCCTGCTCGAATATCGGAAAGAGCGACAGGTATTCAATTTCGATACCATCTGAAATATTGAAATGCCCAAAACTGCAAAGTTCTCTAAGAAGAAGAAGCGCACTCATTTGGACTCCAGGGCCAAGAGGTTCCGAATGATCCCCGGTCGAAAAAGTGTGTCCTTCATCAATCTGCTCCCGATCCACGATTATGCGCTCAGAGATCAATCTTAACCATTCGAGAGGCCAACCAAACTGGTTGTTCGACAAGTGATCATCGTCAACAGGCCAATCCACCGGCAATTCAAACAATAACTCGTGTTTCCCAAACCGGTTGAGTCCTATGGTAAGCAACATCACGGAGCCGCCCAATTCCGTTGCAGGGGCAACAAAAATCGCCACCGGATCGTTGGAAACGCGAGGAAGGCGGTTGAGGCGTCCGAGGTGTTTTTCAAGATGTTCAAGAATCTCCTGGCCGTGCTCTTCCGCCCTTTTCCACTCCGGAATCTCCCATGGGAAAAGTGCACCGTTCTGCCGCAGGAACGACTCGATGTCAGACTTTTCCTTTTCCCTTGCCAGAAATAGCGGATTTCTAAGTGGGTAATCATGGCAAGTGTTCACATCTGCTCCCATCTCCGTAAGGAACTTTACGACCTCGATGTTTCCCGAAACGGCGTAGCTCAACGGGGTTGGATAATCTATCCCCCCAACGTTCACCTTGGCACCATGCTCCACGAGCCAACGCACAACCTCCACGTTGCCCTTTAACGCGGCATCGTGCAGGGGCGTTTGAGGTTCATCAGAAAGCCGCACGTTTGGATCGAGCCCCGCTTCAACCAATACCGCCACCACGTCAGGATTGTTGAATTCTGCCGCGTTGTGCAACCAAGTTCGGCCCCCTCCCCAATCTACTGAAAGGATTGCCTTATCCATCCCGACGAGTTGCCTGACAGTCCTGGCATCTCCTGCGCGAATAGCCTCGGAAAGCGCTCGGTTGCGTATCCGCCTGGTTTCAACATCATTCATCGTCCTGCGGCCTCGTGTTGGAACCGGCTGGGTGCGGCAATGATGTCTGCGCGGGTTCCTCCCGCATTTTGAATCGCTTCAAAAAAGTGCCGAACCTTAGCCTGATTCGTTTTGTATTCATTTCGCTTGTCTTTAGTCCGCTGCCCGCGGTGGCGGGGTGGTTTTCACGCCATTGGCGCAGGCGCGCTTTGGCACTCCCCTGGTAAACCGCCCCGGCCTATTGAGCGCAGCGTCCGCAGCCTGCCCGGTTGATCGCAGTTTCCGGATCAACGGTCAATCCGCAAACGAGCCAACGGATTGCCCCCGTTCTTTATAGCAGAGCGGCATACGAGCGCGCATGTGCGAAGTTTCGTCTCGAATTTACAGTTGTCTAGAGGCCCAGCCGATATATAGTCACCCCGATTCCTGACGCGATTGGGGGAGTTTAAAACACCGCCGCACTGAGAAGAGGTCTGCCGATTGAATTTTATTTGTTAATTATGGAAGCTCAAAAGCACATTTTGGTTCGACTCGCGCTTGGACTTGCGTTTTTCATGCTTGGTTTCGATTGCGGTCAACCGTGCTCGGCGGGCACTTTCACCCAAACCGGGTCGATGGTCGTCAAGCGCCACTTTGCCAGCGAAACGATGCTGCCCAACGGAAAGGTGTTGGTTGTGGGAGGCGGCGAAGGCGGGAATGCGTTGGCCAGCGCCGAGCTCTATGATCCCGCGAGCGGCACCTGGACGCCTACCGGCACGATGAACCATGCGCGCCGATTCCACACCGCACAATTGCTTCCAAATGGCAACGTTTTGGTCGCAGGCGGCTCCGATGATCAACCACCACTCAGCGCCTTGGCCAGTGCCGAGCTTTACGATTTCGTGAGCGGAACGTGGACAAGCACAGGCACCATGACGCAGGGACGATTCGCCTCTGCCGCAGCCTTGCTGACCAACGGGCAGGTGCTCATTACCGGAGGCTGGAACAATACCAATCACACGGCCAGCGCCGAACTTTACGATCCCGCCAGCGGAACATGGACCGAAACGGGGGCCATGAGCGAGGGGCGTTGGGGTCATACGGCAACCTTGCTGACGAACGGGCAAGTGCTGATTGCCGGAGGTGAGAGCGATGCCAATTCCCTCGCCACCGCCGAGCTTTACGATCCAACCACCGGGACGTGGACGAACACGGGAGAGATGATAGAACCACGTGACTTGCCCATCGCAACCTTGTTGTCCAACGGCAAGGTACTCCTTACCGGAGGCATCGGCACCAACGACGTTCTCGCCACGGCAGAGCTTTATGACGCCACCAGCGAGACCTGGACCAGTGCCGGTGCCATGTCGGCTCCACGATTCTTTCACACTGCAACTGTGCTTGCCAACGGGACGGTACTCGTCGCCGGGGGGGAGCCTTACACGTACGGTTCCGTAACGCTTTCCTGGGCAGATATCTATGATCCCGCGACCGGGTTGTGGACGGCGACCGGCAGGATGACGACAAGTCGCGGAATTCACACCGCGACATTGCTGCCCAGCGGTAAGGTACTGATTGCAGGAGGATTTAGTGCTTGGACCACAGCTGCCATCATTAATACTGCAGAATTGTACGACCCAACGACTGGGTGGACTGGAAGTGGAGCCATGGAAGCGCCTCGGATCGGACATACCACGACACTGTTGCCGAATGGCCAGGTGCTCGCTGCCGGCGGCAGTTCGAACTCTTACGACACGTTGATGACCGCGGAGCTCTACGATCCGGCAAGGGGGACCTGGACCACGACCGGCCCGATGCTTGCCGCGCGCGAAATACACACTGCGACCTTGCTGGCCGACGGCCGGGTGCTCGTCACCGGAGGGTATGGGGGCACCAACGCGCTCACCAGTTCAGAGATTTACGACCCGGCCAACGGGACTTGGACCGCCACCGGGGAATTGAATATCGGACGTTATTATCACACGGCAACCTTGCTGCCCAATGGGAAAGTATTGGTGACGGGAGGCACGCCCGACCTTGACGATGTGCTTGTTGAAGCCGAGTTGTACGACCCGGCCACTGGACAGTGGAGGCTGACCGGCGCGATGACGGAACGACGCTCCCGTCACACCGCCACCTTGCTGCCCAACGGAAAAGTCCTCGTCACGGGCGGTTATGACTTTCTTGTCGGTGTAAAGAGTAGCGCTGAGTTGTATGACCCGGCGAGCGGCGGTTGGACCAGCACAGATGGGATGAATGACCCGCGCTCTGATCACGAGGCCACTCTGCTGGCCAGCGGCAAGGTACTGGTCGTCGGCGGTGGCACCAACGATGGCAATTCTACCAACAGCACCGAATGTTATGATCCAGTTACCGGGCAATGGGCCCGTACGGGCAGCATGAGGGTTGCGCGCCTGTTTACCACAGCGACCTTGCTGCCGGATGGACGCGTGATGGTCGCTGGCGGTACGACTATGTACAACTACGGGCTTTCCGAGGTGGAAATCTTTGACCCGGTGGCCGGCACCTGGACTTTCATCGGTAACATGGCCGCCGGACGCTTCTTTCATACAGCGACTTTGCTGCCCGATGGCAATGTATTTTACGCCGGTGGCGGATTCGGTTACAATATCTGCCTTTCAAGCACTGAGGTCTATCTTGGCAGCAATTCCCTGGCGTCTGCGCAACCTCAAATTTCCACGATAAACTCGCCGGTTGCGCTGGGCGGAACCCTGATGCTTACGGGTGAACACTTTCTCGACACTTCAGGCGGCAGCGGTCCGACGAATTATCCGGTGGTGCAATTGCGCAGTTTGGAAAGCGGGCAAATCCTTTTTCTGTCACCTCAAGGGGGGGGAGGGTGGTCGGACACGAATTTCAACTCGGCGCCGCTGACGGGTTTCCCACCCGGTTATGCACAGGTTACCGTGTTCGCGAACGGAGTTCAAAGCACGAGCAAGATTGTCAAAATCAACCTGCCAATTCCGACCATGACGGCATTGAGCGACCTGACGAAACTGACCAATGGCGGATTGCAATTCTCCTTCACGAATAGTATCGGCGCAATCTTTGGGGTGCTCGCGACCACGGACGTTTCGCTGCCTTTGAGCGATTGGACGGCGCTGGGCGGCGTCGCGGAGATTTCGCCCGGCCATTTTCAATTTACGGACACGCAAACGACGAACGGTTCGCAGCGGTTTTACATGCTTCGCGCACCATAGCGGGTCACAGAAATGAAAAGGAGCCAGCCACAGCTTGGTTCGTCCTTGATTCAGTTCGCTTGTCTTTGGTCCCGCTGCCTCCGGTGGCGGGGTGGTTTTTCACCCATGGGCGCAGGCACGGGTGATCGTAGTTCCCGGATCAAGGGCCCATGCACAAATGAAGCGAGGGCTGGGGTTTCAAGTTTCATGTGTTCGGTTTTCAGTATCTTGGGAGATGCTCGTCTGAATCGCGCCGACGG
>JAQGOT010000517.1 GCA_028293465.1 Pedosphaera sp.
AGCGCAGGCTTTTATTTGGAGCGTTTCCGCGGTAACGACGATCTTGCCGGTGTTTCTGAAAAGCGAGCTCAGGCGGCGGATCAATTGGCGGACTTATTTGTCGGGTGGAGCAAAATGGAATTGGGTCACGAACCGCATTACGAGGATCTCCGGCGGTTTCTGGACGTGGATTTCCGCCGCGATCTCAAGAACCTGACGCTTTATTGGTGGCTGGCGCAAATTTCATCAAACTATAAGCCGGAAGCCACAGAGGAGTTCATCGTCCGGTTCAGCCAATATCTGATTGAGCGCGATTATTTCAAGGCCAGGGATTTGCCGAACCTGATCCAATCAGGCCAATCCTCGGAATCGTTTCCGCCAATGCCGCTCATTCAGGCGCTGGCGGCCAGGAAGTTAGGGGTGGAGAAATCCAAGCCACTGCCCAAATCACTTGCATTCCTGGCCGACCCGGAGGCGGTCGGCAAGTCCTGGGAAAAGTATCTTGCCACAACGGAATTGTACCAGGACAAATTGCGGAAATGGGAAAGCCAGAAGTCCAGGACGGAAGCAACCAAGCCAGAGCCAGCGGAAGTGGTGCTGGAGTTGGCGGGAAAGCTGATCGATGCCAAATTGTTTGGTGAGGAGGATGACCATCTGACCGTGAGATTAACACTCTCCTCAGCGCCGATTCGCACCAATGGAAAGTGGGATGGTGAGCGCAAGCAGGTTATCTGGGATTCTGGACTGGAGCCAAGGCGGGATGGTGTGCAGTTACCGATCTTGTGCTATGCGAGTTGGGGGCAGGCGGACGAGTCATTCCAAAAGAAACACTTTGGCCGGGTGCTGCTTGAGGGAGACGATCTGATGAGTTATTGCTTTTGGCGCGCCAGTCTGGACGAAAAGCAGGGCGGGGAATGGGAAGCGATGCTCGTCAGTTCAACGGGCGCTGAAAACCTGAACGAAAAACTGCGAGAATTCCGATTTGGCGAGCAACCGCCGAAGTCTGAGCCGGATCGTAAAGGCGAGGGTGCAAACCTGAAAGAGATGAGGCGAATCTTCACATCGGCGATCCAAGAACCGCATTAAGGCGCGCGTTTTTGGCCGTGACATTGCCCGCGCTACCGCACAAATTCGAGGCAATGAGACTTGCGAGGAAGTGTTCCAACATAATTCTTTTTGCCATGGCAATGACTTGCGCCGGAACGTCGGTGCGGGCTTGTCTTTGGGATGCAACCACTTTGAAAAAGGAGCAGGGGCGGCATCCCCAGATAGCGGAGGTGATTCTCGGGCAAGCTGCGAAAACCGAGGATGCGGGCGCAATGCGTCAGCGGATCAAGGATTTGAGCGTCAGCCGGCATGAAGAGGACCCTGATTGGTGGAATAATCTGGCGGGAGCGCATATCCGGTTGGGGAACTTGAAAGAGGCGGTGGAATTACTGGAACCGGCGGTGAAGAGGTTCCCGGATGATTACGGGGTGCATGCGAACCTCGGGACGGCCTATCATCTGCTGGGACGTTATGCGGACGCGGAACGGGAGATTGCGCGGGACCTGGAGATCAATCCGGACGCGCACTTTGGATTGGAGAAGTATCATCTGGCGTTGTTGCAATATTTGATTCGGGATGCGGGTTACCGGTCGCGACATCTCTATGTGGATGAGTTCACGTCTTCGGTCCTGCTGGGCTCACCTGCCTATTTTTTCGGGGGCGGATCGAGCATTCCGCCCTCAACGAACATCGTGGTGACAGAACTGGCGAACATGGAGAGCGAGTATCGGGACGTTGCAAAGACAAACCACGATTGGAAGTTGCTGGGCTCGCTGTTGAATGACATGGTGCTTTTGGATAATCCGCCACCCTACCGTGCCATGTGGGATCTGGAGGAGGATCCAAAGCTGGAAGACGGGCTGATTTATATGGCGACCATGAATCCGAAGGAACCGGCCTGCTATCAGATGCTCGGGGTGATTTGCACGAACAAACGCGACCAGAATCTGGCGGTGGCGGCCTTTGAAAAGGCCATAACCTTGGGGTCGCCACAGAGTGAGATTTTAAGCGCGAGGGTGGAGGAGTTGCAACGGTTTATAAGACAATCCCAATCGAACAAACGGGCTTTTAAGTCGGTCCTTTGGATGGGCCCGGTGCTTGTTCTTGCAGGGTGTGTGGTGGCCTATTACGGGTTTCGTTTTGCGTGGTTCTGCGTTTTTGGGCCTGAAAAGCAAAAGTAGAACTGAGTTTTGAAGGATCATCGCCATCAATTGCGCCGCCGAGGGTTCTGTCGTCCCCCCAAGTGGATTTGATCAATACCAGATCGTGCCTGTGCCATGTGCTGCTTTGGTCGTGTGGAGGGCATGGTTTCCCGCGTGACTTTCGGGGCGGTTGGACGCACATTCGACGCGAAATAGAGCATGAAAAAAAGTTCTCCTGTCTCCCGTAGCGGTCGGTTTGCCAGCGGTCCCGGCGCGGACGTGGCGCAATTCACGGAATCCATCTCCTTTGATTGGCGGTTGTGGCGGCACGACATCGTGGGCTCCATCGCCCACGCCACCATGCTGCAAAAAATCGGTGTGCTCACGAAGGCCGAGTTGAAAGCCATCGTGCAAGGGCTGGAAACCATCGGCCAGGAAATCGCCGACGAGAAATTTGAATGGAAGCCCGAGCTGGAGGATGTGCACATGAACATCGAGGCCGAGTTGACGCGGCGCGTGCCGGCGGGCGCGAAGCTTCACACCGGCCGGTCACGGAATGATCAGGTGGCCCTGGATGTGCGGTTGTGGTTGCGGGATGAAATCGTGGAATTGGCGGGCGAACTCCGGTTGTTGCAAAGCGCGTTGGTGGATTTGGGCGGCAGCAATGCAGAGGTCATCATCCCGGGCTACACGCACGTTCAGCGGGCGCAACCCGTTTACCTCGCCCATCATCTCCTGGCCTACGTGGAAATGCTCGAGCGGGACCAGCAACGGCTGACGGATTGTTTCGGGCGCGTGAATGTCTGTCCGCTGGGGAGCGGGGCCATTGCCGGTTCCACGCTGCCGCTGGATCGCGAATTCGTGGCGCAACAGCTGGGTTTCGTCGATGCCAAGGGAAAGCCGATCATCACGCAAAACTCGATGGATGCGGTGAGCGACCGGGATTTTGCGGTTGAGTTTTGCAGCGTGGGGGCGTTGATCGCGGTGCATCTCTCGCG
>JAQGOT010000562.1 GCA_028293465.1 Pedosphaera sp.
TCCGAAGTTTTTACCCGGGCGGAATCCGGGTGGCCTGCTTTGACCGACCCATTCCGCGTGTGCTCGGCTTCCGGGCTTAATTGGGGGAGCGGCATGGATACGCGAACGGTTGTGCCCTTCCCGGCCCGGCCTTCAATCTGAACTTCCCCGCCGAGAATCACGGCGCGCTCCCGCAATCCCAGGAGTCCCAGCGACTTCGATCCTGATTTTTCCTGTTCCGTGATTCCCCTGCCATTGTCCTTCACTTCCAAAAGCAGGTGTTTCCCCGCCCGCTTGAGGATGACCACCACCCGGCTGGCGCTGGCATGGCGCGCCACATTGGTCAGGATTTCCTGGAGAATGCGGAACAAGGCCGTGGACCGCTCCGGATCCACGTTCAAGTCCCCCAATTCAAGTTTTACCTCGCATTCGATACCGGTGCGGTGCTGGTACTCCCGGGTCTGCCATTCGATTGCGGCGATCAACCCCAAATCGTCGAGCACGCCCGGTCGCAACTCGGTGCAGAGTCTTCGCATGAGGGTTGCCATGCCGTCCAAGAGCGCCCCCATGGTGCTGATCTTCTCCAGCAACGGCTCCCGAACGATCGCAACGTCCTCCCCCCGAAGGCGGTTGCGCATCCAAGCCAGATCCATCTTGAATCCGGTCAGTGACTGGCCCAGTTCATCATGAATTTCCCGGGTGATTCGCTTGCGCTCCTCCTCCCGCACCGACTGCAGATGCGCGGCCAAAGCCCGTAATTGCCCGCGCGAATGGCTCAACTCCTCCTCCGCCAACTTCCGGTCGGTGATATCTTGGCACATGGAGATCAGGCCCAGGAAGCTGCCGTCCGGCTTGCGCAGCGGGGTGTTCTTCCATTCGCAGATGATGGTTCGACCATCTTTTGTGCTATTCTCGAAACTGCCGTTGACCTGCGAATCTCCCGCCGTGGCGCGGTTGAAAAGTGCCTTCAATTGGGGCTGTGCTGCCGCCGGTGTGATCAAGCCGAAGGGATGCCGCCCCTCCACTTCCTGGAATGAATAGCCGAAAATGTCCTCCGCCGCCGGATTCCAATAGGTGAAACGAAATTCAGCATCGTGCAGGATGCAACCAATCGGCATGAGGTTGAAAACCGATTGGAGGCGTTGCAGCAATTCGCCCCGTTCCGCTTCGAGGCGGCGTTGCGCTTCCTCCGCCAGCTTCCGCTCGGTGATGTCCGACCAGGAACCCACCACTTCCACTAACTCACCGGCGGCATTGCGGAGCAGCCGCTTCTCGTCCCGGATCCACACCTCGGTGCCATCCTTGCGGCGCAGGGGATATTCCTCCAGCAATTTGTTCCTCTCGAAGTTCTCAATCAAAAGATGGGGTCCCTGCGTCAGATGCAAATGCTCCGCCCACCACTGCGAACTGAGGGTTTCCTCCGGGCCGTAGCCGGTCATCTGGGCGATGTTCTCGCTCACCCAGCTCGGCAGCAAAGTATCATTGTTCACCCTGAGCGCATAAAGCACGGCCGGGCTGGAGGAGACCAGGTGCTGAAGACGATCTTGGGCGGCGCGCAGGGCATCCGCCGCTTTCTTGCTCTTGGTGATATCCTCAACCGTACCCACATACCCACCGTGCTGGCTGTCCTGTGACATCACGCTCGCCGCTTGCATGCGAACCCACCGCACGATTCCTTGCGGAGTCTGCAGGCGATGCTCATGTGCCCATTCCTGGCCTTCGGCCACCGCCCGGCGCCAATGCTCTTCCACTTCCGCCCGGTCTTCGGGATGGATCGCCCGCACCCAGCCAAAGCCCAGGCTTTCTTCGGAGCTCAAACCGGAAATGACGGTCCAGCGCAGGTTGGTGTAAGTCCAGAGTCCTTGCGCCTCGGTTTCAAAAATGCCGATCGGAGCGGATTCGCTCAATTTGCGGTAACGCTCCTCGCTCTTGCGCAACCCCTCCACCGCCTGTTTGCGCTCGGTGATATCCAGCACAAAGCAAACCCCTTGGTCCTTGGCTCCTTTCAAACTCGCAGCGCCCACCAAGATCGAAACGCGGGAGCCGTCCTTGCGAATAAACTCCTTCTCAAAGGGCGCGCAGGTGCCGGTGGCGGCCACCTCGGCCAGGCCTTGTTCATACAGGTGCCCGTACTCCGGCGGTGTCATGGCAGCCCAATTCACCCGGCCAGCCTCCAAATCCTCGCGCGTGTAGCCGACCATGGAAAGGAGTTTGTCATTGGCATCCGAAATCCCCCCCGCCCGGTTCCAAAAAAGAATTCCCATCATGTCGGACTCAACCACCCGGCGAAAACGCTCCTGACTCTCCCGCAATTCCTCCCGCACCCGGATGCGCTCCAGCGCGCCACCGCAATAATCGGCCAGGGTCTGCAAGGTGCTCAAATCCCTCCGTTCGTACGCCTTCAAGGTATAGCTCTGGACGGACAGTATGCCAATCACCCGGGTTTGGTTCCGGACGGGAACAAACATCAACGACGCCGATCGCCGCGAGGCGTCCCCGAATGCGATCAAGCCCGGCCGCGTGTCCCCGGTTTCCTCTCGCAGGATCAACTCAGCGCCCTGCTCGATGACCTGCCGGGCTATCGGGCTGGGATTTGTGCCCAGGTAAGTCGAAGGGACTTCCTGTCTCTGGTTGCCGATGCTATCGACGTTGAGCACGGTCCGGATGGAATCATCAGCGGCGAAATACAAGTCGAGGGTGAAGGCGTCCCAGCCAAATAAATCATCTGCGATGTTGCCTATAATATAGGCAGCCTCCCTGGGCGTGGAGGCCGAACTCAGATTCTGTCCCAACTTGGAGAGGGCGGCGATGCAGGTTTCAGCCCGCTTTCGCTCCGTGATATCCCGGGCAATTTTCGACGCTCCCACGATCCGGCCCTGCGCATCCTTGATCGGGGAAATGCTCAAAGAAACATCGATGCGCCGACCGTCCATCCGCACCCGCACGGTCTCAAAGTGCTCGATGCGCTCCCCCCGCTTGAGCCGCTCGAGGAGGGTCGTTTCCTCCTCCAATCGCTCGGGGGGAAGCAGTATCAGCGTGGAATGGCTCTTCACTTGTTCGGCGGTATATCCAAAGAGCCGTTCCGCGCCCTGGTTCCAACTGGTGATCATCCCGTCCAGCGCTTTCCCGATGATGGCATCACCGGACGACTCCACGATGGCGGCCAACCGCAAATACCCCTCCTCCGCGCGTTGCCGTTCCCGCCGCGCCCGGGCCTCCCGCAATTCGCGTTCCACCGCCGGCACGAGGCGCGCCAGGCTGTTCTTCAAAATATAATCATGCGCACCCGATCTCATGGCGGCAACCGCCACCTCCTCGCCAATCGCTCCAGAAACAATGATAAACGGAAGGTCGATGCCGCTGCCTTGAAGCAGGCTCAAAGCTTCAGTCGCGGTAAACTGCGGCAGAGAATAATCCGCAATGACGAGATCCCATTCCTGTGATTTGAGCGCCGCATTGAAGCCGGCTTCGGTGTCCACCCTTTGGTGAGCGGGCTCATAACCCCCACGCTGCAACTGCCGCAGGACGAACAAGGCATCGGCCTCGGAATCTTCCAGCAGCAATACTCGCAACGTCTTATTCATCAGCTTCCAGTCCCGGCCAAGGTTGGCGGCCTGCCCACAACGGATCAAGCTGCCACGAACATTCCTCGTGAGAATCCGGATCCGGCTCCTCTCCCACGGTCAGCTCCACGGTGAAGCTTTCTCCACCCAAAAAAATCACTTCGATGGGAAAGATCGCGAGTCGCTCGGGGCTGCGCTCCGGCAACTCACGGTGCAGCTTCGGTGGAATGATTATTTTCTGCGCGATCATTTCGTCGGAGCGGTTTCCAGCCTCGGGGAGACCCGGGCCAGGAGCGGCGGCAGCAAATCGCCAAACTCTGATTTTGTGACAAAATCATCCGCTCCGGCCGCTTGGGCGAAGGATTGGATTTCGGGCCCGTCATGAAGAGTGAGGATGACAACGTGCGGAGCCAAGGGGAGCGCCTTGATTTGCCGGGTCGCTTCCAACCCGTTGATGCCCGGCATGGAAAGATCCATGAGCACCAGGTCCGGACCGAGGTCGCGGACCTTCCGAATCGCTTCGCCACCCGATTTAGCGAGGCCGACGATCTTGACCGCGCCATGTTCGGTCAGGAAATGCGCGGCCACTTCCAGGAATTCCGGATTATCATCGACCAGTAGGATCTTAAGCATGCTCATATACAAATTACGCTTCGTCTCCGGTCACGGTTCGCGGTCGTTTGAAACCGGCGCCGGGGACTGACCTCCCGCGCTGGATGAGTGATTGTCACAAACGCCGGCTGATCCGCCTATCAGGGAAACCCTGAGTTGGAGGGGAGAAAAACCCTAGACACGAGAAGACTGCGCCGCAGGAGGTTATGTAGGATGGGCGGCGGGAGCTCTGGTGGTCGTCCCGGTTGGAAGGTCAGGGCGGAACGAGCCCTAGGCGCATGGCATAGCGAACCAGGCCGGGCACGTCATGGATGTTCAACCGATCCATCAATTGAGTGCGATGGGTTTCAACTGTCTTGATGCTGAGATTAAGCAGGAAAGCGATCTCCTTGGTGGTCTTGCCTTCCGCGACGAGTTGCAGAATTTCCCGTTGGCGGGATGTCAATTGCTCCGGCGGGCTCTTTTGACCGCTCGTCCGTCCGACGTAATCATCGATGACCCGTTTGGAAATGGCCGGACTGAGGTAGGTATCGCCCCGAGCCACCGCTTGGATGGCCATTTCCAGTTCGACCGTGGCCGCATCCTTGAGCAGATACCCCGCGGCCCCCGACCGCAAGGTCTGTAACACATATTCCTCATTGGCGTGCATGGAGAGGATGATGACCTTCACCTGCGGAAACTCCTTGATCACGCGCGCCGTCGCATCCAGACCGTTCAAACCCGCCATGGCAATATCCATCAGGACAATATTCGGCGATTGCGCCTTGACCAGGCTGAGCGCCTCACGCCCGTCCGCCGCCTCGCCCACCACCTCCACTCCGGGCATCTTTTCCAGCAGGGAACGAATTCCGGCGCGCAACAGCGTGTGATCATCGGCCAGCAGAATGCGGATATTCATCGTTTCTCAACCAAATCAGTTTCGCGCTCGGATGGAACCGGAGCCGCGGCCAACGGGAACCAGGCGTGGATTTCTGTCCCCTGCTGTGGCGCCGACCTTAATTCGATCCGTCCACCCAGGAGCGAGGCTCGCTCTTCGATGCCCAACAGGCCCAAACTGGACCCGTGTTCAGTTTGCGGATGCAGGCGGTCCAGGTCAAAACCAATTCCATTGTCGGACACGGACAAATGCAGGACGGCACCTTCCGCTTTCAACTCCACCAGAACCGTGGAGGCCCGCGCATGCCGCACAATGTTGGTCAGGGCTTCCTGCGCAACCCGAAAGCACGCGGTTTCCAAGGCGGGATCCAGACGCCCGCCCAAGTCGCTGCTGACAAACTTGATCAGCAACCCGGCGCGTTGAGCCTGCTGGTCGGCGTACCACCTTAAGGCGGCGCACAAACCCAGGTCATCCAGCATGGAAGGCCGCAAATCGAGCGAGAGGTTGCGCACTTGCCGCAGCGTGCGGTCCACAATGCTGATGCTGTCCAACAGACGGGGAGCGAAAGTCACCGCGTCCGCCATGCGCTGCACCGCCTGAAGGTTGATTTTCAGGGCGGTCAAGGCCTGACCGATTTCATCATGCAGCTCGCGGGCGATATGCCGCCGCTCGACCTCCTGCAATTCCAGGAGCCGCCGGGAAAGTGTCTGCAACTGTTCCGTGGTTCGTTTCAGGACCGACTCGGCTTGCTCGCGTTCGCTGACATCCTGGACCGTGCCGAGGATGGCGGCCTTGCCGTCGAGCTCCGTTTGGATTCCGTGGGCCTCAATCGTAACTACGCCACCGTCCTTGCGCAGCGCATGACTCCTGAATCGCAGGCCTTTGATTTCCCCCGCCAGACGTCGCCGTATACTTTCGCGGACTTGCGCGCGATCGCCTTCCGCGATGACCTCGACGGCTGAGGACAGGGCGAGCAATTCGGTCCGGGTATAGCCAAAAATTTCCTCGAATCTCGGGTTCACATAGGAAAACCTTCCTTCCTGAATAATGTAGATCCCCGTGAGCGATTGCTCGCTGATGGCCCGGAATCGGTTCTCGCTTTCGCGCAGCGCCTCCTCCGCACGCTTCCGCTCGTTGATCTGCTCGGCGAGCTGGTCCTTCTGGTTCTGCACCTCCTTGAACAGCCGGTCATTGACGATCGCAACGGCAATGTGATTGGCAATGATCTGAAGGTGGTCCAGGTCTGCCGCGGAGAAGCTTTCCAGTTGCCCCTTCGAGTAAATCCCCAGGATGCCGACAATCCGGTTTTGTGCGAGCAACGGCGCCCCGGCATAGGAAACATATTGGTACCCGGTTGGCCAACGGAATACATACGAGGAGTTGGCGGTGTGGCGAGGCACATCGGGCACAAATACCGCCCGGCGAGAGGACATGACTTCCCCGGGAATGCCAAGGTCAGCCGACAGGCGGGGTTCCAGGTTCTCCTCCGGAATCCCGGCACTGGCCAGCAAAACCAGGTCGTTCCCCTCCAGTATCCGGATCACGCAGGCATCCACTTCAAAGGCCGTTCGCACCTGTTCCGCCAGTTTTCGGCCCTCCTCGGGCAATGGTGCCGCACCAACAATCGCCGCGGTGGCCCGGGCGATAAGCCCCAGTCGTTCATTGGAAAGCGCGAGTTTCTGCTGCACCCGCTTCGGTTCCGTGATGTCGATGTTGACTCCAATCAACCGCTGCAGTTCGCCCGCTTCATTGCTGAGGACGCGGGCCACGCATCTTACCCAGTGAATTGAACCATCCGGCCAGACGATCCGGAACTCATGGTTAAGATCGCGGCGGCCCGCGATCGCCTGTTGGAGTTCGGCTTCGACCCGCGAGCGGTCCTCAGCGTGCACCGCCTGCCGCCAGGCTTCATAGGTCCGCCCGAAGCCACCGGACACCAGCCCGTATAATGATTCCAGCGCCTGCGACCAGATCACTTCGCCGGTTGGCACAAACCAATCGAAGGTGCCGATCCGTCCGGCGGTCTGGGCTAAATCCAGCCGCTCTTGGTTTTGAC
>JAQGOT010000567.1 GCA_028293465.1 Pedosphaera sp.
CGCTGACAACCACACGTTGGTGTATTGAATCCATTCTCCGGAGGCAGTATGGCCAACATACCAACCGCCTCCAAAACACGGTCGGATAACCACAAACGACAGAACGCCAATCAGGAACAGGCGAACGAAATAGCTGAGGAATCTTGCTTTCATTTTATTTTCATTTATCACGACCATCCTGGCAATTGCTGATGAATCACGGATAAACAATTCGATAGAAAACTGCGCCAGCGGTTGGATCAATCACCACGTTGATGCTGGTCACCAGGTGCGACCCCGGCAAGGCGACCCAGTTCGTGCCCAACCCGGCTCCCGGCGCATTCGTTTGCGCCTGCAGGCGCCAGCCGAGATGATCCGCCGGCCACGAGAGCGCGATGGTGTTGCCGGAAGCGACCATCGCAATGCTTGTCGGAGCGAGCGAAACGGAGGGCACGACGGCACCATAGACCAGACACTCATAGAATGATGGATATCCTCCGGCCTGACTGGAACCTGTTACTGCAATGCGAACGTAACGGCCGGTGGCGGTGAAGGTGTCTGTGGTATTCGCCTTCAACGCATTGCCGGTCTGGTCCACGACCGTGACGTAGTTCACATCGTTGGTGCTGACCTCGATTTTATATTGGTAGCTGCGACCGGGAATGCCATACCAATCAGTCGTAACCGAACTCACGTTGCAGTTGGTTCCGAGATCCACTCGCCACCAGGAAGGATAGATCGGCCCACTCGTTGACCACCGCGAGCCGAGGTCGCCATCGAGGGCTTTGTTCGCTTCAAATCCCGCGCCTTGAATCGAACTGGCGATTGCCGACCTGCCTTGCGACAACAAAGTCGGTGGAGTTGGAATCGTCACGCTGGCTATGGTTGAATCCAAACTCTCGCCGCCGGCGTTGACTGCCGATACGACGTAATAAAACGTCGTCGAGCCGGGCAACCGCACGTCCAAATAGTTGGTGCTGGCCAAAATATTGGCGGCGATGGTCGTGTAAGGTCCGCCGAAAACGGCTGAGCGTTTGACGTTGTAACTCGTCGCTCCCGGAGTTGCGACCCAGGATAAGGCGACTTGGCTGATATTGGTCGCGACCGCGATCACGCCCGTTGGAGCCGAAGTGACTAGCGGTATCGGAACTGCGCCGGGCGTCGTTCGGATCGTGAACGTCTGCGCTGCGCCAATGCTCAACGCGCTCGCGTCCACGCTTCCATCGGCCTTGACCGTCACGTATTTTCCGCCGGAAGTTTGGATGGCCACTTGATCTCCATCGGTCAGAACGCCGGAGCCGCCGGGTTTAATGATTGAAAAACTTTCTGAGCTGGCCGGGATGCGTTGCTTGGCGGCGAGGAATGATCCGCCATTGGTGGCGGTCAGATAAAGACCGTTGTGCGCTTGAAGATTGACCGCGTTGCTGCTGATCAGAGCGCCACCAGCCAACAGATCATCGGCCGTGAATCGCTCCCAGTTGCCGGGCGTGGCCCAGTTACAGACGAGCGCTTCGTTGCCGCCAAATTGCGCCGTGAGATAGCGGCCGTTCAATGCCGATTGGAACGTAACAAGCGGATCGAATTTCTTCACAAAAAGCCAGTCCACATCCACGCCGCCGTCCACGAAAAATAACCTCAACGCATGCGTGCCGTGAGCGATGGCAGCAGTTCCCAAAAAAGCCGTATCAAAAATATTCGCGCCGCCGGTTGAAGGCAAGGTCACGTCTGGCAGCGCAACGCCGTCGATGTAAAGCCGCAACATGTGCGAAGCCGTTGAGGAATAGCGCACGGGAAATGTGTAGTTGCCCGCGGAGAATTGGATGCCTTTAAACTCAAGCCATTCGCCTGCCGCCGTGGCAGTGACAACCCAGCCATTGGTGGAGAGCGTGCGAATGTCCAGATCACCTGAACGCCGGAAAGCGCCACCGGAGTTGCCAGCGGTCGTGTCGAAGTAATCATCCGCACCCTCAGCTTCCAAGCGCAGCGTCTCGGTCCTGAAATCCGTGTAACGGCGAACGATGTTGATGTATTGAGAAGGAAAATCGTAGCGCGGAGAAACGGCGCAGCGATAGTAACCCGCCCATTCACGCACATCATTCCAACCTTCCAGCACGGTTAGTTGCGACTTCACTTCATGGCCAGCCTCCAGACCGGTAATGAGTGTGTCGCCATTGGTTCCGGTGCCGTTGGCTTTGTTGTGAGGAATGACCAGGACCGGGTTTTGGTAATTTCCATTGGAGGGATCGAAGTAGCCAGGGTTGATAAATCCCGGCACTGCGGTCGCGCAGGTGAATCGGTTGAAGGTGTTGGTCGTGTAGGAGGTTGAAGGCGGGCCAAACCAATTGTTCACGCCAATGACGTCAGGTTGGCTCACAGAAGTTGGATCCAATGAACCGGTCCAACTGCCATCGAGAATAAAGCCGGGCCGCATTCCGTAACTCGCTTCAAATGAATCGGCGACGAACTGAAGCATTTTTGAAGCATTGCCCGCTTGATTGGCAAACCATGTAGAACTGATGGACCACCATTGAATCACCGGCCTCCCGTTGACCCTGAACCAGTATTGGCTGGGCACCGTGTCGAACCAGGGCTTCACGCCCCGCAGCCAAAACACTTCGTTCCATTCGTTCGTCAGCGACATATCCAACCGGTTGGTTCCAGATATGCCACGAATGCTGGTGTAAACATCCCGAAGCGACGGCGAATCGATGAAGCACGCGAGGTTGAACTGATTGGTGGCGTTGGCGCGCGTCATGGCGTCCACCATGCGCGTCAACTGCCGCGGATTCATGTTGCCGTTGATCTCCGTCGAATTGGTTGTTTTCGTCCCGCGACTCGCGAACATCACAACGGGGAGTCGTGCCTGTAATTGTTCCGCGACGAGGTTGTCCCACCAAGCGGCGGTGTCGGTGTCGAAGGGATAGTAAAGCGGCGCATCGTAGAGAATCGTCGTGCCATTCACGGTGTTTGAAACCGCGTCGCTGTCATTGGGGTAAACGTATGCCGTCAGGCTGGTGATGACCGGCAGATTGTCCGTGACGACCGGGAGCAACGTGGCGTCGGTCACGGGCACAGCGGCGCGAGAAACTGCCACGAAGCTGCCGGCCAACAGCAGCGGAAAAATTGCCACAATATTGTTGCAATGCTTTGATCGATAAAATCGTGTTGAGCGAGCAACATGCAGGAACGCTGCAACAAAAGCATAGGGCATGCCGGAAAGGATATCAGGGTTTTTCATTCTGGCTTCTCCTCGATTTCGAGGATACGCGTCGGGCCAAGGTTCTGCTGAATGTGAGCCAATGAACGACCACAAATCATGGTCCCCGCCGCTTTTGGGAGGTTGTCGCTCAAATACTGTGCATCCTCGTTTTTGGGGATGACGCTTGACGCCCGCATTCGGGTACTCTCCTTCTTTAGCTTGTGAGTCGAGCGTGTCAGTCACCTTGTCTAATTGCGATCCACTCGAGTGTGTTGGAATTGGCATATCATATCCCGGGACCAGCCAAGCTGTGGCCCCCGGCAGCCATGTCTTCGCATTAAGAAAAGCATCATGAACAAATACTTTCTCCTCCTCTTTTGTTGGGCCTGTTGCGTCACCTCTGTTCACGCGCGGAGCAAACACGGATCATCAGCCGCTTTTCCAACTTATGAAGGGCGGGTCATGTGCGGCTATCAAGGCTGGTTTCGGGCGGACGGCGATGGTTCTGGCGAAGGTTGGAGCCATTATGGCGAACGCGGGGCGCTCACCGCCGCCACTTTGCATCCTGATTTCTGGCCGGACGTCTCGGAATACGAAAAGACTTACCCAACCTCGCTTACGAACAAGGATGGAGCCATCGCCCGTGTTTTCAGTTCTGTCGATCAAAGCACGACCGACCTGCATTTTCGTTGGATGCAGCAATATGGAATCGACGGCGTTTTTGTGCAGCGATTTTTCAGCGGCCTGCGCACGGCGGACAGGCGGAAAAAAAGCCGGGTGGTGCTCGCGAACGCCATACAGTCTTCGCAAAAATATGGCCGGGCGATCTCGGTGATGTATGACCTCTCCGGTCTTAGAAACAGCGGTGAAGATTGCTCGGCGCTCATCCAGGACTGGAAGGAGCTGGTTGATGAATTAAAAATCACCTCGCAACCGACGAACAATTATCTCTATCACCGGGGGAAGCCCCTCGTGGTCATTTGGGGATTGGGCTTTCCGGATCGTGGTTACAACATTCGGAACATCGGCATGGACAAGGTGATCAGTTTTCTCAAAAACGATCCTGAATATGGCGGTTGCTCGGTGATGCTGGGCGTGCCGACGTATTTTCGGGACCTGAAGGTTGACACCAACCCTGATCCTTATTTGCATGAACTGATCGCGTCGGCCGACATCGTCATGCCGTGGATGGTGCAGCGGTTCACGCCGCTCCTGCAATTCTTTGACACGACGCGCTACGAGGATCAGGTCAAGGCCGACCTTGCCTGGTGTGTCGCGCGCCAGGTGGATTACGCACCGTGCGTTTCCCCGGGATTCAGTTGGTACAACATGCACAACCATGGCCAGGGAGATAACGCGATGCTTTATCCGCTAAACCAGATTCCCCGCCAAAAGGGACAGTTTTATTGGAGTGAAATCAGCGGAGCCGTCAATGCCAAAGCCAAAATGCTCTATGTCGCCATGTTCGACGAAATGGACGAGGGCACGGCCATTTTCAAGTGTTCCAACAACCCGCCGGCTGGCGTCCAGTTGTGCGATCTCGAAGGCGTGCCGACTGATCACTATTTATGGTTGACCGGCGAGGCCGGCAAAATGCTGCGCGGAGAAATTCCATTTTCAACACACATTCCCACACGGGAAAACATCAAATAATTATCATGAAACAATCTCTATTCTCAGTGATGGCCGGCGCCGTCTTGTTTTGCGGCACCGCCGCCCGTGCGCAGGTGGATTATGTTGATCCCCTGATGGGCGGGCAGGGGTTCATGCTCGAACCGATGCGCCCCACCGTTTCCTTGCCCAATAGCATGGTGCGTGTCTATCCCGTGCGAAAGGACCAGTTGGATGATCAAATCCGTTCATTTCCTCTGACCATTATTTCGCATCGTTTGGGTGAGTTATTCTGGCTGATGCCCAGCGACGGTTCGCCGGGCGCATGGGATCGTCCGGCGGCTTATGATCAGGAAATGGAGACGCCTTATTACTATTCCACGCGGTTTGACGCCTCGCTGATCCAGACGGAATTCACGCCCACCGCGCAATGCGGTTATTTCCGTTTCACCTTCCCTTCCGGCAAGCCCGTCGTATTGCTGGCCAACCGCCGGGATGGCGAACTTTCCACTGATGGTGGCAACTGCATCTCAGGCACCGAGCGCATTACCGGTGAAGGGGAGCGCTCTCCCGGTGTCATGCATGCGTTCGTTTATGGAGAGTTCAGCGCCCCCGTGACAATTCAAACGAGCGCTGGTCCCAACGGGAAACGGCTGGCTATTTCGGCGCAAGACGGCCAAAAGGTCCTGGAATTTCGCTACGGTGTTTCATTCATCAGCATCGAGCAGGCCAAGAAAAATTTGCGGGAACAAATTCCGGCGTGGGCTTTCGACAAGGTCAAGCGCAATGCTCGTGATCGGTGGAACGAGGTGCTCGGCCAGATTCAAGTCGAAGGCGGCACACCGGAACAGAAACGGGTTTTCTACACTTCGCTGTATCGCTGTTACGAGCGCATGGTCAACATTACCGAGGATGGAAAATATTACAGCGCTTTTGACCAACAAGTGCATCAGGACGCCCGGCCGTTCTATGTGGACAACTGGCTTTGGGATACTTACCGGGCATTGGAACCGCTGCAAACCCTGTTGAACCCGGAAATGGAAGCCGACAAAATCCAGTCCTATGTCCGCATGCATGAACAGTCGGGGTGGATGCCGGTGTTCGCTGTCCTCTGGGGCAACCACGAATGTATGACCGGCAACCACGCCGCGGCATGGATGGCCGACGTCTGGGCCAAGGGCATCACCAATTTCGACCTCAAAACCGGCTATGCGGGAGTCCGCAAGAATTCTGTCGAAGGAACATGGCTCCCCTGGCGCAGGGGACCGAAATGTTCTTTGGACGATTTTCTTGGCGAACATGGCTACCTGCCCGCACTCCGTCCCGGGGAAACGGAAACGGTTGATCGAGTTCATCCTCGTGAGCGCCGGCAGGCCATCTCGGTGACAGAGGCGCAAAGCTATGACGATTGGTGCACCGCTCAACTGGCGCGCGCACTGGGCAAGGATGCCGACCATGAGTTTTTCCTGAAGCGTGCGGGTAATTACAAGAATGTATTCCGCCAGGAGAAGGGCCATGTGTGGCCGAAGGATGCTGATGGCAAATGGATCGAACCTTATGATCCCGGATTTTCCGGTGGCCAAGGCGGACGCGATTACACCACTGAAAACAACGGCTATACTTACGACTGGGATGTCCAGCACGACCTGCAGGGCTTGTTTGAATTGATGGGCGGTCGTGACAAGGCTGAGGCAAAACTGGATCAGTTGTTTCGGGAACCTCTGAAAAGGAGCAAATATGAATTCTGGGCCGAGTTTCCCGACGCCAGCGGCTTGGTCGGGCAATTCTCCATGGGCAACGAACCGAGCCTACACATTCCTTACATCTATAATTATCTGGGCGCGCCGTGGAAAGCGCAGAAACGTGTTCGCATGTTGCTGGATACCTGGTTCACGGACACGACCTTGGGCATGCCGGGTGACGAGGATGGTGGTGGCATGAGCGCGTTCGTTGTGTTTTCCATGATCGGATTTTATCCCGTCACGCCGGGCGTGCCGATTTATGACCTCTGCAGCCCGGTCTTCGATCGCATCACCATTCGCCTGCACAATGGCAAAACACTGCAGATCAATTGCCGGAACAACTCCCGGGATAACAAATACATCCAAAGTGTCAGACTCAATGGTAAAACTCTGAATCAGGTCTGGTTTCGGCACGCTGACATCGTCAACGGCGGGAGGCTTGAGCTGCAAATGGGAAATACGCCAAACAAAAAATTAGGCGCGGATCCGGCCAATTTTCCACCGTCGGCCATGACACTCGATCCGCGAAGTTACTAAAGGTCGTTGCACAAGCAGCCAAACCATTTATAAACCAATCCCGCTGCCTTGAAACAACTTTGAGGCCACGCTTTTCCAGCCGTGCAAGGCGTGGTTGCGCGTCAGGGTCAGAAGCGCTCCGCGAGGGGTATTCCTGACGATCTTCTGTCAACGGAAGCGGCGCCACTCCTCTGCGCCGGCTTGACGACATTCAAGGGCTTGAGGAACTCGAAGGCCCGACCCGGCGAGCTCGTTGCAATTCAAGGAGTTGGCGGGCTCGGTCACCTCGGAATTCAGTTTGCGCGACGCATGGGCTTTCAAGTCGCAGCCATTGCTCGCGGATCAGAAAAGGAAAGTCTCGCCAAAAAGCTCGGGGCACATCACTACATTGACAGTAGTGCCCAAGATCCCGTTGCCGCATCTGTCGTTGTTGGGCATCCGGTATTTCTGGACGCATCAAACTGGTCGAGGATTTCATCAAGCACGCCCAAAAGCAGAAGGGTGTTATGTTTATGCGCAAAGACGAGATTGCGAAGCGGGCCTTATTCGCAGACAATGTCCGACATGAAAGCTGAGAAATTACGATGGTTGGCCAATTACTGGCGGTAGATGGCGGTTTCCTCACGCGCACATGCTGACCGTAAATGTAAGAGAAGAAACACAGGTCGCTATTTTATAGCCGAATAGGCCGCATCTGATTGCTGATGCAAAAGCCACAAATGCAAAAGAAAACTGCCAGCGCGATGACGCAAGCTCAACCGCTAAGTTCCGGCATTGACACTTGTGAGCCCCAGGTTTTGGCAGTCCGAACCGGTAAAATCAGGCTGACCGCTCTTAGCAAGGGCCATTATCCTGGAGTAACTATTCCAAACGATACCTTGCCGGGCTTGAACAGCATTGGTTTTTGGGATGGTGCCGGGCCACAGGATTGGGGGCTCGATGCCCACCGGAATGAAGGCGTTGAAATACATTTTGTCGAAACTGGAACCATAGTTTTCATGGCGGATGGACGCCGATTCAATCTCCGTCCCGGCGACCTTACCATCACGAGACCATGGCAACTGCACAAGCTCGGTGATCCGCATATCGGGCCGGGCCGGGTGCATTGGTTGATTATGGACGTTGGTGTCAGAAAACCCAATGACCAATGGCGTTGGCCTGGCTGGGTGACGCTTACACCCGGAGATTTAGCCGAGTTAACGCGAAAGTTCCGGCATAATAAAATGCCAGTATGCAAATCGACTCCTGAAATCGCCCGGATATTTCAGCAAATAGCCATGTGTGTTGTTCAGTGGAAAAAACCTCATTCTGTTTCTCGCATGATTGCAAACTTGAATCAACTGTTCGTCGGTTTCCTTGATTTGCCCGTTACACAGAGGTTGATCGAAAGTTCCGACCGGGGTTCAAGTCGGCGGGTGGTTGAACTTTTTCTGAAAGGCTTGGAGCAGAATCAGGCAAACTGCCGGGAGATCAGAACCTTGCAACAAATGGCCAAACATTGCGGGATGGGTATTACTTCCTTCGCGAAATACACGCGAGCATCTGTAAACGTCGGTCCAATGGAATTTCTAAAGCAATGTCGCCTCAATCACGCCGCGCAGCAGTTGCGTGAACAGCCTGGCGCGTCGATCACCGAAATTTGCTTTTTCAACGGTTTTAATTCCAGCCAGTATTTCGCCACCTGTTTTCGCAAGCGTTTCAAAATGTCACCCAGGGAATTTGTATCGAAGCAGCGTTAGATCCCATATGAAAACATCCCGGAAGTAGTCTTGGTTGCGGGAGTGTACGGCGTCAGGCTCAAATGACCCGGCGACCTCTGCGGCTTCTCCTGCCGACCTCCAGGAGCAGCGGCGGGAATTCTGGACAGCAATGGGAAAACCTGAGCGGCGGAGTAAAGCGCCTTTCCGGAGAGAACCATGGCACATTGGATGTGGCGATGAATGCGCAAGCCGTGGCCGCCGAACAGCGTTATCTCCACCTCTCCACCTTCGAAACTTGCTTTGAACTTGCTTTTACTGACCAAAGAGGTAAAAAGGTGCATATGGGTTCCGAGGGTTATATTCCACAAGGAGAAATCAGCAAAACACGTGTACAACTACGAGCAGGGGGTAAGGCCCTCCTGCTTCAACGCTTTTATACATTTCTACTCATGGTTGTGATGGCCCATGCCGTGGACGCTTTCGGTCAGGCTGGCAATGCCGAACTTTCCGCGACCTTCACCGATAGCGCGCTGGCGGCGACCTTGGGACAATACTTCACCTGCGCGCTGACCGTTAATAACGCGGGGTGGGAAGTTGCCACCAACACCGTGGTGACCAACCGCCTGCCGGCTGGATTGCAGTTCGTTTCCGTAACGTGCTCACGCGGTGTTTGCACGCAGTCGGCGGGGGTGGTTACCTGGTCGCTGGGCAATTTTCCCCCGTACAATTCCGCGACATTGACGATGGAATTCAAAGCCAC
The DNA here is from genome assembly GCA_028293465.1 of Pedosphaera sp. Classification (GTDB taxonomy): domain Bacteria; phylum Verrucomicrobiota; class Verrucomicrobiia; order Limisphaerales; family Pedosphaeraceae; genus JAQGOT01. The sequence goes on from JAQGOT010000567.1 coordinate 9,508, forward strand.
CTCAGGCGGCGCATACACCAACATCGCCTCGGTGGTTTCGGACACGCCGGACCCGACCCCCACCAACAATCTGGCGACCTTCGTGACGGTGGTGACGCCGGCGAGATTCTTCGCGGTCGGGCGGACGCACACCGGCTACGACCTCCCCACCACTACCGTCGTGGCGAACAATCGCGTGTTGGTGGTCGGATCGCCGTTGACCCTCACGGCGGACGTTTACAACGTTTCCACCCGCCTTTTTGAATTGCCGGGCAACACGAAAGGCCTGCATTCGCATCACACGGCGACGCTGCTGACCAATGGGTTGGTGCTGGTGGTCGGCGGCAATTACCTGCCTTATACGCCAGAGGTGTTTGACCCGGCAACCCTCCAGTTTCGCGCGGTGGGTAACACTTATGCGCCCCGGTGGTTTCATGCGGCCACGCGATTGCCGGATGGCCGGGTGCTGCTTTGCGGGAACGCCTATCCGCCCTTGACCAATGAAGCCTATAACCCCGTGACCGAAACCTTCAGCCTGGCCCCGGACTTGGCGTGCGCGCCCGGGGGAACACTGTTGCCGAATGGCAAGTATCTGACGGTGGATTGGGGTGTTGCCACGCTTTATGACCCCGTCACCGGCATCACCACCAACACGGGCCCGCCGATCGAGAAACGGAGTTACCACACCACCACGCTACTACCGAGCGGCAAGGTTCTAATCGCCGGGGGCCAGATCTACGGCTCGTCAAACCCGAGCACCGCCAGCGCAGAGATCTATGACATCGCGAGCGGGACCTTCAGTTCCACGGCCTACATGACCACGCGCCGGCGCGACCATGGGGCGTGCGCCTTGCCGGATGGCACGGCTTTCGTCTGCAGCGGCCGCATCGGCTACAACGATCCGAATCTCGACCGCGCTGAAGTTTACGATCCCAACGGCACGATGAATGTCCCTGGTGTCGGCGTGAGTGATGCGACAATTGTCGAAGGCGATTCTGGAACAAACGTGATGCAGTTCACCGTCTGGCTCACGACCACTTCCGCTTGGCCTGTCACGGTAGATTTCGCCACGGCTGGCGGCACCGCCGGGACGGTGGACTGGGGCGTTGCGAACGTTGATTTTGCCAACACAAACGGCACGTTGACCATTCCGGCCGGCCAAACCAGCGCCGTCGTGCGCGTGCCGATCTTCGGCGACTTTGTCCGCGAACCGGACGAGACACTCACGTTAACCCTCAGCTTCCCGAGCCAAGCGTGGATGTCCCGCGCCACCGCGACCGGAACGATCATCGACAACGATCCGCTGCCGAGCATTTCCGTAGCGCCCGCCACGGTGGTGGAGCGTGATACCGGTCTGACGAACCTGGCCTTCAACGTCACTCTTTCCGCGCAAAGCCTCGGTCCGGTGACTGTGGATTTCTACAGCAGCGACGTGACCGCCACGGCAGGGCTGGACTACGCCGCCACGAGCGGCACGCTGACCTTCAGCCCGGGAGAATCCTTCAAGATCGTCAACGTGCCGGTGTTTGGCGAGCTGCTCATTGAGCCCAACGAAACGCTGAAGCTGACACTGACCAACGCGCAGAACGCTATCATAGCCACGGGGCAGGCGACGGGCACGATTCTGAACGACGACGGACTGGCGGGAAACGTGCATCACTTTGACGTGTCACCCATTGGCGCGGCTCAGGTTCAGACCATTCCATTCCCGGTCAGCGTCACCGCCAAGGATGTGTTCGGCAACGTTGCCACGAACTTCGCGGGCCCGCTTCGCTTGTCGCCGAATAACACCAACACTGTCGGCGCCAACCTTGACTTCGAGGCGCCTACCACCGCGCCATGGGTGGCTTTCAACACCACGCCTTTCGACCGGCCTTTTCAACGCGTGGCTTACGATGTCGCGGGGGACGGAAAGTTTTCCACGGCGTTCCGCACGGTCGTTGGCGGTGGGACCAACGGCATTGCGCAGGACATCTATCTCGCGGGAGGTGTGCCCTACACCTTCAAGGCCAACCTCGTCGCCAGCAAGGAGTATTATGACATGGCCTGCCTGGGCGGAACGGCGTATCTGGAAGTCGGGCCGACCAACGGGGTGTGGGGCTTGCCGGGCTTGTGTGGCGGTTCGGCCCGGGGCTCGATCAGTTTCACCTACACGCCGGCGACCAACGGGATCTATCCACTACGACTTAGCCTGGCGTTGGATTACTACTACGGCGATGCCTACTTCGTTTATGTGGACGACGTGCAGATCCTGTTCCCGCTCCTGTCTCCAACGGTGGCTACCAACGGGTTCACGAACGGGGTTTGGTCCGGTTCGATTGCGGCGTTACAACCCGCCACCAACGTCACGTTGCTCGTGGCCGATGGCGATGGGCACAACGGATTGTCCAACCCTTTCGATGTTCAGGCGCTCGCCGATCCGGCGCTTGGCGTCTCTGCGGTGGTGCAAGGCCCGCCGCCGCTGCGCACCGGCATGCGGCAGCAGTTCAACCTCGCGCTGACCAACCGCGGCCCCTCGGCGATCACGGATGCGGTGGTCGCCTGCCAGTTGCCGCCGAACCTCACCTTTATCGCGGCCACAAACAAGCAAGGCGTCATTACCAACAACGCCGGCCTGTTGACCTGGACACCCGGTCTGCTGCCCAAAGGCTCCAACTTCACCGCGGTCATCGTCTGCCGCGCGGATATTCCTGGTGATTTTACCAATCAGTTCGACCTGTTGACGTCGATGCTGGACTTGAACCCCGCTGACAATTCCGTTGCCGTGTCCAACCACATCGACCCGCCGTTGCTCGTCATCAGCGACGCGAGCGGTGTGGAAGCTTCCGCCAGCGTCACCGGCATGGTGTTCAGCGTGACGCTCTCGGGTCCCAGCGCGCAGACCATTACAGTCGATTACATGACGGTGGACGGCACTGCGACAAACAACCTGGATTTCGTCTCGGCCAACGGCACCGTCATTTTCCCGCCGGGCAGCACCAACGCCAATATTGTTGTTTACGCATTGGAAGATATCCTCGACGAGCCGAATCGTTCGTTCATTGTTTTGTTGACCAATGTCGTCAATGCCATCATCAGCGACGGCGCGGGCGTGGGCACGGTGGTGGATGACGATCCGCCGCCCGTCATCAACATCGCGGATGCCAGCGTCGTGGAGGGCGACAGCGGCACGACCAACGCCGTATTCCAACTCACGCTTTCGAAACCGGCGATTGTGGACGTGACCGTGCGGTGCACGACCAGCACCAACACGGCTGGAACCAATGATTTCATCCAAACCGCGACCACGGTGACTTTCCCCGCCGGCGCGACCAACACCATCTTCACGGTGCCGGTGCGCGGCAACACCGTGAACGAGCCGGATGAAACGTTCATGGTCACACTGAGTTCCCCCGCCAACGCCACCATCGGACGGACTTCAGCAGTCGGCACGATCCTCAATGACGACATGGTGCCCGGGCGGTTGGATCACTTCGTCTGGGACGTGATTCCCACGCCGCGTTACAAGGACTGGCAGTTCCCCGTCACGTTGCGGGCGGTGGATTACCTCGGCAACACGGCCACCAATGGCATCGGTTCCACACTGGTCACCGCCCGGACGGAGAACGGTTTTTTCAGCCGCCTGCAGGATGATTTCGAGGATGGCGACTCCATCGGCTGGACCAATTTTAACTCCACGTTCACGGCGGTGGTGACCAACGAGACGGCGGCCAGCGGCTCAAAATCACTACGGCTGACCGGCGGCACGGCCAGCCTCACGGCGGGTTTGCGGAGCACCTTTACCAACGGCACGCCGAACAAAGTTTCTTTTGCCGTCCGCGCCAGCCGGACGAACCAGGTCGCCGGGCGCTTCACGGCGTATGGCAGTTCCATCTACCGCTCGGCGGTTTTCTACTTCAACAACAATGGCCAGATGGGAATGCTGGATCGCACGCTTGGTTTCCGGGGGGTGCCCTATCAAAGCAACCGCTGGTATCAGGTGGATCTGACCATGAACTGGGCGTCGCAGAAAGTCGATTGCCGCATCGACGGCGCACTCGTGATCACCAACATCACCTTTCCTGACAGTGTCACCTATATGGACGCCGTGGTGCTCGCCAATCCGGACAACACCACCTCCTGGTGGGACGACGTGCGGGTTTTCAATGACAACCTGACGAACACATTTTCCATCACGCCCAGCAATTTCACGGCGTTCGTCAACGGCGCGAAATCCAACCTGGTCACGATCAGCGGCGCCGCCACAAACACCTATCTCGTGGCGGACGACAACCTCGAACACGTCGGTAAGAGCGCCTACTTCGAACTGCTTCAGGCCGGTCTCATCCTCACCACGCCCGCTTCCGCCAGTGAGGGCGTCGGCACCGTGGCGGCGAAAGTAGGGGTGCCAGTTGCCTTCCCGCAGGCCATCACGGTCACGCTCACCTCGGCCGTCCCGAGCGAATTGACCGTGCCTGCCAGCGTGGTGATCCCGGCGAACCAGACCAACGTCAACTTCAATCTGACGATTATAGATGACGCTTTCCTCGATGGCGCGCAACTGGTGCCCGTCATCGCCCGCGCGGCCAACTTCATCTCGGCGACGAACATCGTCTCGGTGGAAGACAATGAACCCGCCGTCTTGACCATCACACTGCCGGTTACCGCCGTTGAAACTGCCGGCACGCTGGTCAGTCAAGGACAGGTGATTTCCAGCGCGCCCCCCACCAAAGCCGCGACTGTGACGCTGACCTCCAGTGACACCAACGTCGTGCAGGTCCCAGCTTCCGTGGTCATCCAATCCAACCAGACTTCAGCCCTCTTCAACCTCGTGATTGTGGATAATCAGCGCCTCGACGGTGATCATTCCGCGACCATCACCGCCAGCGTGGTCAATTGGACCGGCGACAGTAAAGTCATCACCGTGACCGACAATGAAACGGCCACGCTCCGGCTGACCGGGCCCGCTCAGGTTAACGAAGGTTCCGGCCCGATCTCCTATACCGCGACGCTTGGCGGCACAGTGACGACCAACGTGACCGTCACGTTAAGCTCGAGCCAAACGAACGCGCTTGTGGTTCCAGCGACCGCGGAGATTCCTGCCGGCCAAACTTCCGTCGTGGTGCCGGTGACGGCCCCAGACAACGCGTTGTTTGAAGGCACAAAAAGCGTGACGCTTTCCGCGAGCGCAACCGGCTTTGGAGGGTCCACCACGAACGTGACGGTCACGGACAACGACGTGCATCACTTCACCTTCAGTCCCATTGCCACCCCGCAGCAGGGCACCGTCGCCTTCAATCTCACTGTGACCGCGCGCGATACCAATGACGTCCTGATGTCATGGTATTCGACCAACGTCACGTTGAGCGCGCAGGATGGAATCGGCAACCCCGTGCCCATCTTGCCGGCCAGTATGAACTTCGTGAACGGCCAATGGTCCGGCAGCATCACCGTCGGCTCCTGGGAGTTTGCGAATGTTCGCCTCACCGCCGCCGACCCGGGCGGGCGGATGAGTCAAAGCGGCGTGTTCGACGT
>JAQGOT010000166.1 GCA_028293465.1 Pedosphaera sp.
AAAGCGCCTGGTGGCTTATGTGGTTTGCCAGCCCGGCCAGACGATGAGTTTCAGCAACCTGCGGCGGTTTTTGTTGGGGAAATTGCCCGATTACATGGTTCCATCAGCTTGCGTTCCGCTCGAGGCGCTGCCGTTGACGCCGAGCGGGAAAGTCAATCGACTCGGATTGCCCGCACCCGATCAAGCGCGCCCCGATTTGGATGAGGACTACGTGGCGCCCAACAACCCCATGGAGGAGCGCTTGGCGGAGATTTGGCAGGAGGTTTTGAACCTAAAAGAGATCGGGGTTCAAGATGACTTTTTCGACTTGGGAGGTCATTCGTTGATCATCGCCCAAGTAATTTCAAGGGTGCGGGAAAAACTAAAACTAGAGTTACCGCCCTCGAGCGTGTTTGAAGCGCGCACCATCGCGGCGTTAGCCAAACATATCCAAGATGGACGGTGGGAGCAGGACGATTCAGTTGCGCCGCCGTTGGTCTCCCACCCACGGGAGGGGAACCCGCCGCTCTCGTTTGCGCAGCAAGTTTTGTGGTTCATTGACCGCTTGGAACCAGGCAGGTGTGCCTACCATGTTCCGGTAGCGATTCGTCTGGAAGGGTTGCTCAGCGTCGATGCCTTGGAGCGTAGCCTTAAAGAAATCGTCCGCCGGCATGACATCTTGCGAACCACCATTTCCTTCCAAGATGGTGAACCGGCGCAGGTGATTTCTGGTGATAGCCACGTGATGTTGAGGCGGGTGGATTTGGAAGCATCTGCCACGGTCAAGGGTGAAGACGAGGCTCGAAGGATCGTGAAGGAGGATGCCCGTCAAGCATTTGATCTTGCTCGTGGGCCGCTAATGCGGTGCTTGCTCGTCCGCCTTGGGGAAAGCCAGCATATTCTGGCGATTACGTTGCATCATATTGTCGCTGACGGTTGGTCGCTCGGGATCTTGTTGAAGGAATTAAATTTGACATATACACCCCTGGCTGCGGGAGGGCCCATTCCCACATTGCCCGCGTTGCCGGTCCAATATGCTGATTATGCCCGATGGCAAAAGGGATGGATGCAAGGGGCGGTAATAGAGAAGCACGTTGCGTATTGGAAGGCAAAGCTTGCCGGTGCGCCGCCCAACTTGAAACTGCCCTTTGATCACGCCGCGTCCATGGACTCGTCCAAGGGTTCGCAGGAGACCATGGTTTTGCCCAAACCTCTCTTTGAATCAATGCTCACCCATTGCCGACGGGAAGGGGTGACTCCCTTTATGTTGCTGATGGCCACGCTGGCGATCGTTCTTGAGCGATGGACGGGGCAATCAGACATGGTAATCGGCACCGTGGTTGCCGGGAGGAACCGCCGCGAGGTTGAGAATTTGATCGGTTGCTTCATAAATTTCGTACCGGTCCGGGCTCGATTGACAGGAAATCAGACCGGTCGAGAGTTTCTCCTGAGCGTCCGGCAAACCGTGCTTGAGGCGCAGGCGCATCAGGAATGCCCTTTTGAAAGGATTGTCGAAGCGATCAATCCGGAGCGACGCTTGGCCCAAAACCCTCTGTACAATGTGGCCCTGTTGCTGCAGAGCTTTCCCGGCGGCATGCTTAACTCGGAAGCGCTCACGATGAGGTTGCTGCCGGTGGATTTGCAAGCCGTCCTCTTGGATCTGCGATTCATCGTGGAAGAAACAGATCAGGGGATGGCGGTGGTCTGTGAGTACAGAGCAGGCTGGTTTGAGGTTTCATCCATCAAACATCTGCTGGAGACGTTTGTAACGACCTTGGAGACTTTGATCCAGCAGCCAGAGATACTACTCGGCCGGTTTGATCCACCGCGGAGACTTACCACGCCGGCAACGGTCGTCAAGGTGCAGCAGGATGAACAAACCTTGGCGATTGCTGCCACTTTCGTGGCGGAGCCATTGGGAGAAAGCTTAAAGTTTTGGATGAAGGAGTTGGAGCTTCCCTCAAGAATTGAGTTCGCGCCCTACAACCAGATTTTTCAACAACTGCTTGATCCTGGCAGCCTGCTGGCAGCTAACGTGCAGGGAATCAACGTCGTTTTGCTTCGCTGGGAAGATTGGGAGAGATACGAGGGCAGCCCCGAGGCGGACGGACTAGAACATGGGAAGGAGCGACTCGAACGGAATGTGGAGGAGTTTATAAAGGCAATCAAGATGGCGAGCAGTCGCACGGCTGTTCCCTGGCTGGTGTGCCTTTGTCCAACGGCGGGTGTAACCGCGGATAACCCGCGCCTTGTCATTCATCAGCAGGTGGAAACCAGACTGTCGGCGGAATTGGAGCGACTCAACGGGTTTTATCTGGTCACGGCGAAGGAATTAAACGAACTTTATCCAGTAGCTGATTACCACGATCCACGCACCGAAGAACTGGGGCGCATTCCTTACACACCACTCTTCTTTACGGCTCTAGGGACGATGATCGTCCGCAAGTTCCACGCGCAGAAGCGACCCGCCTTCAAGGTGATCGTGCTCGATTGTGACCAGACGCTCTGGACGGGGATATGTGGCGAGGATGGGCCGAAGGGGATCCGGCTTGATCCTGCCCGTCTGGCCTTGCAAGAGGTCATGCGGGCGCAGTATGAGGCTGGCATGCTGCTTTGTGTGAGCAGCAAGAACAATGAGGAGGACGTAGCGGCAGTTTTTAACCAGCGGCTGGAAATGCCTTTACGGCGAGAGCACTTCGCCGGTTGGCGTGTTAATTGGAGGCCGAAATCCGAAAACCTGAAATCCCTGGCGCAAGAATTGAGGTTGGGATTGGACAGTTTCATTTTCATCGATGACAATCCAGTGGAATGTGCGGAGGTGGAGGCTAATTGCGGAGAGGTCTTCACCCTGCAACTTCCCGAGGCGCCTGAGTTAATTC
>JAQGOT010000578.1 GCA_028293465.1 Pedosphaera sp.
GGAGCCTGTCCCAGGACAGGCTCCGCCCATTTTATAGCGCTCCCCGACAACTATTGATTCACGGTCGAAGTGACATTGCCCGCCCAAAAACTATCATTGGTAAAGCGGGACAAGATCACCTGCGTTAGATGAGAAGCATTGAAGGTGTTTCCGAACGAGCATTCAAAATGCACCAAGCCTTGCGCATTGCCATAAATGGCGATTGTCCCCGCCGCCCCCGGGTTGTTCAGCGCGGTGTAGAAATTAACCGCCGTTCCCGAATTATTTATCCCCATGCAAGCAATGGTCTGATGCCCCGGATTTGCCGGATAGCGGATGATAAAACCTCCGAACGACCCATCCCTTTCCAACGTCAGAACGTCACTTCTCGCCACAATCTGGTTGATGCTGTTATTGGTGCTGTTGATACGTCGAATCACCAGCCCCGCTGGAGAAGGAGCCTCGGATGTCCCGGTCTCGGACCCCGAACGCAGGAGACCAGATGCCGTGATCGTGCCATTGACATCCAGCGCCGTCGCCGGATTCGTCTTGCCAATCCCAACCCCACCGGAAGCCCGGATCAGGAACTGATTGCTGCCCGTCGAACTAAAGTTGGCATCCGCCGAATCAGCCCAGACAAAAGTGCCATCATGCACCGCGTTGGCACGGCGCCCTGCTGCAAACGCATAATTCGTCGCCACATTGCGGAGCCCGCCTGGAACGCTCCCGTAAACGCCGGTTACTATATTGCTTCCACCTCCGGCGATTGTCCCCGCAGAGCCATCCAGTGGCACCAGATAGGTAAGGTTCGTTCCAACCTTGTTCCCAGAACCCCCACCGATCGTTCCCACGGCCCCACAGAGGATGGCGTTGCCTACGCCACCTCCAACTGTAGCCCCGGAGGGAGGCCCATAAGGCCAAACGCCAATCCGATTCGAAGACCCTCCACTGATTACGGCGTGGTCTCCCCAATCGACAAAATTGAGTTCGCCTCCACCAATGAAACCATAGCCGTCATGGACAAAATTATTCGAACCTCCACCTATTGTCGCATATTTGGATATGGACCCGATTGTGTTCACCGTTCCCCCACCGATGAATCCATACTCGGAGTCGGAGGCAACCTCGTTACCACTTCCTCCCGCAATCGTGCCAAAGTCGGGTGCGACAAAATTGGAACCACCGCCCCCGATCGTCAAACCTACGTGGCCAGTGGAACCAAAGATTCCTCCTTCATTGTCTCCGGCAAAAAAATTGGCTGGCCCCCCAGGATTGAGTTCCAACCGCAGTGCGCGCTGGCCGTTCACCCTGAATTCCAGAGGTTGGTCGTCCGTCGTGCCCAGAAAGTTCACACCTGCGGTGGTGCCTGCGTTGCCGCCAAGTTGCCAGAAGTTCGAAGCCGACAACCCGCCCACTGTCTTCGCATTCACATTTGTGAGTCCGCCGCCATTGCCGGCGAAACTATTAGCCGCGTTGTTCATATTCACCGCGCCGCCATACGTTCCTGAAATCAGACCACCCGGCAACGTCCCGCTGAGTTGGGCCGCCGGTAGCGTCCCGCTCAGATTACTCGCCGTGATGGCGTATGGCGTGGGACTCAACTGTTGGCGTGGAGTCAAAATAACATAAGCCCCACCACCATTCGTGCGCACACTCAGTTCCAGCCATCGATCCGCGCCGGGAAAAGCGCCGCCAAAATCCAGCGTGGTTGCAAACAACCCGTTGGTCACCCCAACGGCGCTTTTGGTGAGCGTGGCCCCGACCTGGCTGACACTGTTGCTCCCCGTAAACAGGGCAAAGGTCAGATCATATCTTCCGGTGGCCGGGCTGCCGTTATCAGTCAGCCGCCCCTGATACGTAAAGCCGCTGCTCTGAGCGCAAACAGTTTCGGGATGATTGTGAAAAGCAACACAGACAAGCAGGGCGGTTATATAGGCTTTCAGTCTCATAGAATGCTCCATGATGAATGCGACCAAACGCCAGCTAGGTTTTGAAAGTTGAACCGCGAGAAGCATGCGGTGTGACCTCGGCCAAGACGTTAACGAAACATCTTTGAAAAGCAAGTTCCAAATTTCCCGAAGAAATTTTCAGAACCTGGTCCTTCTCCAAATCACTGCGCAGGAGGCTTCAAGTTCAGACGCCTCCTTATCTGAAGACAAACGCCTCAGCGCGAAAATTCGAACTGATTCGATGAATGACGAAAAGGCGCTTCCTCAAAACCGGTAGGGCGGGGACTCAACGGCGGTTTCTCGAGTTGTTCGCGGCGACGCCTTTCTCCTTAATTTGCTTCTGGATCGGTGGTGGATGTGGTAAACTGCTGCACGTTGTCGAGGATTGATGCAGTTGGAAGGGTTTAGGAGGTATGATCACGAACACGCATTCAGAACAAGGGGTTTTGGCCGTTAACGGAGGATCGTCGAGCCTGAGGTTTGCACTCTTCCGCCCAGGTGAACCGTTGACGCGAGTATTGACGGGGAAGTTCGACCGGGTTGGGCTGCCCAAGGCGACCTTGTCGGTGACGGATGTGGCGACGGGCAGGAAGTCGCAGCGGGAGTTGGAGTTGCGCGACCACGCGGCCTGCGTGCCACCACTGTGGCAATTATTGGCGGATGAGAGCGAAATCTCCGTGCGCGTCATCAGCCATCGGATCGTGCACGGAGGCATGCGTTTCCGGGAACCACAACCAGTGACGCTGGAACTGATTGCGGAATTGCGACGGATCAGGTTGTTCGCTCCGCAACATCTGCCGGCGCAGATCGCGCTGTTGGAGGAAATTGCCCTGCATTATCCCGGGGTGTTACAGGTGGCGTGTTTTGACACGGCGTTTCATCGGGATATGCCGCGGGTGGCCAAACTGATGCCAATTCCGCGCCGATACGAGGAGCAAGGGGTGCAACGATACGGGTTTCATGGATTGTCTTACACCTATCTCATGCAGGAATTGGAGCGGGTCGTGGGCGCGACCGCAGCAAGTGGACGGGTTATCCTGGCGCACCTGGGCAACGGGGCGAGCATGGCGGCGGTCTTGGGGGGCAGGAGCCTCGACACGACGATGGGGTTTACCCCGGCAGCGGGTTTGGTGATGAGCACGCGCACCGGGGATATCGATCCCGGCCTGGTGTCCTATCTGGCGCGGAGCGAGGGGATGACGGCGGACCAGTTCAATGAGATGGCGAACGCGAAATCGGGCCTGCTGGGAGTTTCGGAAATCAGTTCGGACGTGCGGGAACTGCTGGCCCGGGAAAAGGACGATGTGCGCGCGGCAGAAGCGCTGGCGCTGTTCTGCTATCAGGCGCGCAAATGGATCGGCGCATTGGCGGCGGTGCTGAACGGGCTGGATACGCTGGTTTTTTCGGCCGGCATCGGGGAAAACGCGCCGGTGATTCGCGCGCGCATCTGTGGAGGTTTGGGTTTTCTGGGGCTGGAACTCGATGCCTCCGCCAACGAAGCCAACGCTCCGATCATCAGCCAGGTGGGAAGCAAGGTCACGGTGCGCGTAATTCCCACAGATGAGGAGCTGTGTCTCGCGCGGGCGGGGATCGCGCTGATGCAGTCCGAAGCCGTTCCATTTTCACCGCCGCAAACCCATCGAAAAGGAATAATCTTATGAGTCCAACCCGAAAGCAAAATCTACGTCGCATCACTCAGCAAACTTTGGGCCCGCTGACCGCAGCGCCAAGGCGGCTTCGGCGGGTTTCGTCCCGACCGGGGATGGAGCGCGCGCGCGGGCAGCGACAGGATGGAGAGGAGCAAATCAATTCCGAGCTGCTGCGGAAGATGGACGCCTATTGGCGGGCGGCGAACTACTTGTCCGTGGGGCAGATCTACCTGATGAGAAATCCGCTATTGAAGCGACCGCTGAAGCGGGAGGACATCAAGCCGCGGTTGTTGGGGCATTGGGGAACGACACCCGGCCTGAATTTTGTTTACGTGCATCTCAACCGCGTGATCAAGGAAAAGGATTTGAACGTGATTTACATCGCCGGACCGGGCCACGGCGGGCCGGGGATGGTGGCGAACACGTATTTGGAAGGGACTTACAGCGAGCTTTACCCGGAGATTTCGCAGGACGAGGAGGGGCTGAGGCGGCTGTTCAAGCAATTCTCGTTTCCGGGCGGGATTCCGAGCCACGCGGCGCCGGAAACGCCGGGCTCCATCAATGAAGGGGGCGAGCTCGGATATTCATTGGTGCATGCTTTCGGCGCGGTGTTTGATAATCCCGACCTGCTGGCCGCCTGTGTGGTGGGGGACGGTGAAGCCGAAACTGGACCGCTGGCGACAAGCTGGCATTCGAACAAATTTCTCAATCCCGTCCGCGATGGCGCGGTGCTGCCGATCCTACACTTGAACGGTTACAAGATCGCCGGGCCGACGGTGCTGGCGCGACTGCCGCACGAGGAACTGGAATCCCTGTTTCGGGGCTACGGGTATAAACCATATTTCGTGGAAGGCGACGACCCGGCCATCATGCACCGGCTGATGGCTTCGACACTGGACACGGTGATCACGGAAATCAAAGCGATCCAATCCACCGCCCGGACCAACGGATTCAAGGAGCGCCCGATCTGGCCGATGATTGTGCTGCGTTCACCCAAGGGTTGGACGGGGCCAAAGGTGGTGGATGGCAAACCGGTGGAAGGGACTTTTCGCGCGCATCAAGTGCCCATGAGCGACATGAGCAAACCGGAGCACATCAAGATTTTGGAACGGTGGATGAAGAGCTATCAGCCTGAGAAGCTTTTCGATCGGACCGGAAAGCTCAGGCCGGAGCTGGCCGAGTTGGCCCCGACCGGTGCGCGCCGGATGGGCGACAATCCGAACGCCAACGGAGGACTCCTCCTGCGGGATTTGCGCCTGCCGGATTTCCGCGATTACGCGGTCAAGGTTGCGCGGCCGGGCGCGGTGGACGCGGAAGCCACACGGGTGCAAGGCGAGTTTATTCGCGATGTTTTCAGACGCAATGAAGACCACAAGAATTTCCGCGTTTTTGGACCCGATGAGATCGCGTCCAATCGCTGGAACGCGGTGTTCGAGGCGACCGCCCGTTGTTCCGTGGCGGAGATCCTGCC